>CANGUQ010000232.1 GCA_947456915.1 Betaproteobacteria bacterium | reverse complement strand
CGTCCGCCCGCGTGCACGGCAGGACTGCCGCGCGCTGCTCCGGCGGACCTTCAGCGCGCCGCTTCGGCGAGCTTCTCGTGCAGCACGATGGCCTGGCCGCGGAAGCTCACGTGGTCCATCTCCACCAGATCCTTCATCACCCGGCTGACCATCTCCCGCGAGGCACCGATCATGCGGGCGATGTCCTGCTTGGTCAGGCGGCGCTTGATGACCAGCTGGCCGTCGACCGTCTGCTCGGCCATGTCGAGCAGCACGCGCGCAACGCGCCCGTAGACATCCATCAGCGCGAGGCTCTCGATCTTCTTGTCCGCCTCGCGCAACCGGCGCACCAGTTCACGCATGAACGCAAGCGACATGTCGAAGTTCTGCGCGAGAAAGCGCTTGAAGTCCTCCTTGCCCACGACGACGAACTCCGAGACTTCCATCGTCTCGATGTTGGCCGATCGGGGATGGTCGTCCACCAGCGACATCTCGCCGAAGAACTGGCCAGGTCCGAGCATCGACAGGATGACTTCCTTGCCTTCCTCGTCGCTGATGACGACCTTGATCCGGCCGGACGCGATGATGTACATCGAATCGGTCTCGTCGCCCTGAGACATGATCACCGCGCTCTTGGGAAACTTCTTCTGGCGTGCACTGGCGGCGATCTGTTCGAGATGCAGCTCGGGAAGGGCCGCAAAGAACGGGACCTGGCGAAGTGTCGAAAGGACGGCTGAAGGCGCTGGCACGGAGGACCTCGATCGCGGATTGGGCGGAAACGATTTGTCTTTGTTTGTATTGTCCGAATGCTGCGACAGCGTCGGGATGTGGCGATCCGGACGGGCGAACGGGACTCGCGCACCCGCCACGCCCGAGCCTGGAACCGGCGCCCCGCAGGCGCCAGGCTGCATCGCAACCTGCGAAAATCGAATCACCATGGAAGTATAGCGCTCGTCCCTAAAGCCGGAATGGGTGCAAGGAAATCCGTCACACCCGCGTCACCCGACTTTCTATCGGCTACCGACCGCCGCACTTTAGACCCCTCCTGCAGGCACCCTGCCGCCCCCGCAGCCACGCGGCGACAGCCGGTGTGGCCGGACGTCGGCGCAGGCCGCGACAACGTCACGTGACTGACATCGATGCACGAGCACTGTCCCCCGCGACACTGGAGGGCCGCGGTGACCCCGGCCTGCCTGAGAGAGACCAGGCTGCGCAGCCGAAGCCGTGTCGGGGCCGCCAGCACGCGCGCCTCGACGGCTGTCGCCACAGCCGGCGACCGGATATGTTTTCCCATATCAGTCAAAAGCTTACGAGCGCATCGTGGCGCCGGCTCAACGTGTACAATCGCGCTACTGAATGGAGGTGCGCCGTGTCTGCCAAACCCACCCGCCACATGCGGCTGTTGATCCTGGGCTCCGGCCCCGCCGGATATACCGCGGCCGTGTACGCTGCTCGCGCCAACCTGAAACCGGTGATCGTGACCGGCTACGCTCAGGGCGGCCAGCTGATGACCACCACCGATGTCGACAACTGGCCGGCGGACGTGGACGGAGTGCAGGGCCCGGACCTGATGGACCGGTTCACCCGGCACGCCGAACGATTCGGCACGGAGATGGTGTTCGATCAGATTCACACGGTCGATTTCAGCCGCCGACCGCTGCTGCTCGAGGGCGACAGCGGGATCTACACGTGCGATGCGCTGATCATAGCCACCGGCGCCTCGGCGAAGTATCTGGGCATCGAGTCCGAGCAGAAACTGCTCGGACGCGGCGTCTCGGGCTGCGCGACCTGCGACGGTTTCTTCTTCAAGGGTCAGGATGTGGCCGTGGTCGGCGGCGGCAACACCGCGGTCGAGGAAGCGCTGTACCTGTCGAACATCGCGAAGACGGTCACGATGGTCCACCGTCGCGACCGCTTCCGCTCGGAGAAGATCCTGATCGACCGCGTGATGGAGAAGGCAGCCAGCGGCAACATCCGCATCGAGTGGCAGCACGAGGTCGACGAGGTGCTCGGTGACGACAAGGGCGTCACCGGTCTGCGCATCAAGTCGACGCAGACTGCGGCGACGAAGGACCTGGCGGTGCACGGGGTGTTCATCGCGATCGGTCACACCCCCAACACGGGCATCTTCGAGGGGCAGCTCGAGATGAAGGGGGGCTACATCGTCACGCGCAGCGGGCTGGAGGGAAATGCCACGGCGACCTCGGTGCCGGGCGTATTCGCGGCGGGGGACGTGCAGGACCACATCTACCGCCAGGCGATCACCAGCGCCGGCACCGGATGCATGGCCGCCCTCGACGCCGAGCGCTATCTCGACGCGCTGAAGTAGGCGCGGGTCGGGTCGGCGTGCTCGAACCTCATGCGCCGGCCGTCGCGGTCCCCGGCTGCTCCGCGCGCAGCGCCGCCGGGCGGACCGATCTCGCGCGCGCCGCGCAACCCGGCAGCAGGTGACGCCCGTCTGCCGCAGCGCGAGACGGGCACCACCGTGTCGTCGCGTCCGGAACCGGAATCCGAGGCGGCACTGTTTCGCGCCGCGGTCGCAGGCGCCAGACCGCTACCCGATGCCCGTCGCCTGACGCCGCCACCCGTACGGTTGCGCCCGCTGCCGCTCCAGCGCTGGGCCGATGAACGGGCGGCGCTGATCGACAGCCTGAGCGATCCGGTCGACTGGGACCTGGACCGGCTGACTGGTGAACAACTGGCGTGGAAGCGCGACGCGGTATCGCCGCAGGTGTTCCGGAAGCTGCGTCGCGGCCAGTGGATCGTACAGGGCGAAGTCGACCTGCACGGGCTCACCCGGGACGAAGCGCGGGTGCATCTGGCCGGTGCGCTGGCGGAGTTCGCCCGTCACGGCGCGCGTTGCGTGCGGGTGATTCACGGCAAGGGACTGCGCTCGCGCAACCGCGAGCCGGTGCTCAAGGCAAAGGTCGCGCACTGGCTGACGCAGCGCGACGACGTCCTCGCCTACTGCGAGGCGCCGGCGCGCGACGGCGGCGGGGGCGCGGTGCTGGTGCTGCTGCGCGCCTTGCGCTGAGGATCGGCGCGCCCCGGCACAGCGCCGCGGAGCCGTGCGGATGCGGCCGCTAGATGGCGGACTCGCCGGACTCGCCGGTACGGATACGGAACGCCTGCGCCACGTCGTAGACGAAGATCTTGCCGTCGCCGACCTTGCCGGTGCGCGCCGCCTTGCTGATCGCTTCGACTGCGCCGTCGAGCATCTCGTCGGACACCATCACCTCGATCTTCACCTTCGGCAGGAAGTCGATCGCGTACTCGGCGCCGCGATACAGCTCGGTGTGGCCCTTCTGCCGGCCGCACCCCTTCACCTCGGAGACAGTCAGCCCGCTGGCGCCGAGATCGGCCAGCGCCTCGCGCACGTCCTCCAGCTTGAACGGCTTGATGATCGCTTCGACCTTCTTCATCGCCAGCTCCTGTCCTTCCGTTCAAGGCTCCGCGCGGATCATGATATCAGTGGCGGAACCGGTTGGTGATCGGGTAGCGCCAGTCCTTGCCGTAGCCGCGGGGCGTCACCCGTATTCCCACCGGTGACTGCCGGCGCTTGTACTCGGCCAGCCGGATCAGCCTGACCGTCTGCTCCACCGCCTGCGCGTCGTACCCGGCGGCGACGATCTCCGTCGGCGACCGGTCGTGTTCGACGTAGGCCTCGATGATCCCGTCGAGCACGTCGTACGGCGGCAGGCTGTCCTGATCGGTCTGGTCGGGCCGCAGTTCGGCACTGGGCGGCCGGTCGATGATCCGCTGCGGAATCACCTCGCCGTCGCGGTTGCGCCAGCGCGCGAGCCGGTACACGAGCGTCTTGGAGATGTCCTTGAGCACCGCGAAGCCGCCCGCCATGTCTCCATACAGCGTCGCATAGCCCGCACTCATCTCGCTCTTGTTGCCGGTCGTGAGCACGATCGAGCCGAACTTGTTGGACAGTGCCATCAGCAGCGTGCCGCGAATGCGCGACTGCAGGTTCTCCTCGGTCGTGTCCGGCCGCGTGCCCGCGAGCTCCGGCGCGAGCGTGCCGAGAAACGCGTCGAACACCGGCCGGATCGCGAGCTCGCTGTAGCGCACGCCGAGCGTCCTGACCATCCGGCGCGAATCGTCGACGCTGATGTCCGCCGTGTACTGCGACGGCATCATCACCGCATGCATGCGGTCCGCGCCGATCGCGTCGCAGCCGATCGCCAGCGTGAGCGCCGAATCGATTCCTCCCGACAGCCCCAGCAACGCGCCCGGAAAGCCGTTCTTGCCGATGTAGTCGCGCACGCCCAGGCACAGCGCGCTGTAGACCTCGTGCTCGAGCGTGAGTTCCGGCGCGCACTCCCCGCGCTGCAGCCGTCCGTCGACGATCTCCACGACACCGGTCTGCGCCTCGAACCACGGCATCTGCAGCGCGACCTCGCCCGCGGCGTCGATGGCGAACGACGCACCGTCGAACACCAGTTCGTCCTGGCCGCTCACGTGGTTGACGAACACCACCGGCAGTCCCGTCTCCGCGACGCGCTTGCGCACCACGTCATGGCGCGCACGCTGCTTCTTCACGTGATAGGGCGAGGCGTTGAGCACGAGCAGGCACTGTGCACCGGCGTCGCGGGCGGCGAGCGGCGCCGGTGCCGGACCGCTCTCGCTCGCCACCGCGTGCTCGCCGCGCGACAGCGGCCTCGGCTCGCCGGTGGCGCGTCCCTGCGGCCCCCAGACGTCCTCGCAGATGTTGATCCCGAAGCGCACGCCCTCGTGCTCGAATACGCACGGTGTCGTGTCGGACTCGAAGTAGCGCTGCTCGTCGAACACCGTGTAACTGGGCAGATTGCGCTTGTGGTAGCGCGCAATCACCTCGCCGCCGCGCAGCACCGAGGCGGCGTTGTAGCGCCGGCCTGCCTCGATGCGGGGGTGGCCGATGACGATCGCGATCGGCGGCGCCTCGCGCGCCACCCGCGCGACCGCGGCATCGCATGCAGCGTAGAAATCCTCGCGCAGCAGCAGGTCTTCCGGCGGATAGCCGCAGATGGCGAGTTCCGGCGTGACCAGCAGGCTGGCGCCCGCCGCCTGTGCCGACCGGGCTGCCGCGATGATCAGGGCTGCGTTGCCGTCCAGGTCCCCGAGCGTGAGATTGAGTTGAGCCAGCGCGATTTTCACGCTGTGGACTATATCATCCGGGCATGGCCGGTTCTTCCGATCAGGCATTGCGCATCGAGGTGCACGCCTCGCTCGACACCATCGCCGCCGAGGCCTGGAACGCGCTCGCCGGCGAGCAGCTGTTCGTCCGCCACGAGTTCCTGCACGCGCTGCAGCGCTCGGGCTGCGTGACACCGGACACCGGCTGGACGCCGCAGTATCTGACGCTCACCGACGACGGACAGCTGGTGGGCGCGATGCCGCTGTACCTGAAGACGCACTCCTACGGCGAATACGTGTTCGACTGGGCGTGGGCGGATGCCTACCAGCGCAGCGGTCTGCCCTACTTCCCGAAGCTGCTGTGCGCGGTTCCTTTCACGCCGGTCAGCGGCGCGCGCCTGCTCGCCCGGACCGATGCCGGGCGCGACATGCTGGTCGCCTCCGCACTCGCGCTGGCGCAGCAGATGGAGCTGTCGTCGCTGCACGTGCTCTACACGCAGCCCCCCGACCGCGCCGCTGCCGCGCGCGCCGGGATGATGGCGCGCGAGGGCGTGCAGTTCCACTGGCACAACCGCCGGGAATCGCCCCCGGGCGAGCGCCCCTGCGGCGCGGAGCCCTTCACGGACTTCGACGACTTCCTGTCGACGATGACCCACGACAAGCGCAAGAAGGTCAGGCAGGAGCGGCGCCGGGTGCGCGATGCGGGGATCAGCTACCGCTGGAAGCGCGGGCGCGAGATCGGCGAAGGCGACTGGGCGTTCTTCTACCACTGTTATGCCGACACCTACCGCCGCCACGGGCACTCCCCGTATCTCTCGCTGGAATTCTTCCTCGACGTGGCGCAGGCCCTGCCCGAGGCCTTCGTGCTGGTGCTGGCCGAACGCAGCGACGCCGGTGTGCGCAAGCCGGTCGCCTGCGCGCTCGACGTGCACTGCGGCGATCGCGTCTACGGCCGGTACTGGGGCAGCGCCGAGTGGCACTCCGGACTGCACTTCGAGACCTGCTACTACCAGTCGATCGAGTACTGCATCGCGCACGGGGCGGCGGTGTTCGAAGGCGGTGCCCAGGGCGAGCACAAGCTCGCGCGCGGCCTCGCGCCGGTGGTGACCCACTCTGCGCACTGGCTTGCGCATCCGCAGTTCGCACGCGCGGTGGGCGATTTCCTCGCGCGCGAGGCGCGCGGCATCGCGCACTACGTCGACGAGCTGAACGAGCACACACCGTTTCGCGCGCTTGGCCAGGCCGCAGATG
>CANGUQ010000231.1 GCA_947456915.1 Betaproteobacteria bacterium | reverse complement strand
CGTCGTGATGGCGCCGATGGGCACCAACTACAGCACCACGGACGGTCTGTCGACCGACCGCGACCGGCGCTACTACGAGGAGCGCGCGATCGGCGGCGTGTCGATGATCATGACCGAGGCGATGGTGGTGACCGAGCAGGCGCGGCCGCACAACAACTCGCTGTGCGTCTATCACGACCGCTTCATCCCGGGCCTCGCCTCGATCGTGGAAGCGATCCATCGGCACGATTGTCTGGTGTTCGGGCAGCTCAATCACCGTGGCGCGCTGTTGCGCCGATCGGTACTGAACATGGAGCCGGTGGGCCCCTCGCCGTGGGCCAACCCGAATACCGGCGACCGGGTACGACCGCTCGCGGTGGCCGAGATCGTCGAGATACAGAAGCTGTTCGTCTCGGCTGCGCGCAGGCTGAAGCAGGCCGGCTACGACGGCGTGGAGGTGCACGCGGGCAACGGCTACCTGTTCCAGCAGTTCTTCACCTCCCGCATAAACACCCGCGAGGACCAGTACGGCGGCAGCTTCGACAATCGTGCGCGTTTCCTGCTCGAGACCATCGCGCGACTGCGCGATGCGGTGGACGATTTCCCGCTGATCGTACGGCTGAGCGCGAGCGAGTACGTCGACGGGGGCTACGACACGGCGGATATCGTGCGCCTCGCCCAGGCGCTGCAGGGAGCTGGCGTGGCCGCAATCGATCTGTCGGGCGGCAGCAACGAGAGTCCGCAACTGTCCAAGTTCTGTATCCAGCCCCCGTCCTTTCCTCGCGGCTGCCTTGCTGCCGACGCAAAGCCGATCAAGGACGCACTGCAGATCCCGGTGATGGTCGCCGGACGCATCGTCACGCCGCAGGACGCTGAGGCGGTGCTGGCCTCGGGCGCAGCGGACTTCGTATCGCTCGGCCGCGCGCTCTACGCCGACGCCCACTGGTGCCTCAAGGCATTCGGGGCGTTCCCGGCGCCGATCCGCGAGTGCATTGCCTGCAATGTCTGCTTCGAACGACTCACGCTCGAGAAGGATGTCGCCTGCGTGCAGAACCCGATGCTCGGGACGGAATTCGAGGCGCTCGATCAGGTGCGCCCGCCCGTGCCCTGCGCAGCACCCGAGGACGCGCGCACTCCGCGCCGCCGGGTACTGGTGCTGGGCGCTGGCGTGACCGGCATCGAGGCTGCGCGTGTTCTGGCCGAGCATGGCCACACGGTCGAGGTGTGGGAGCGCGCGGCGCGCCCCGGCGGCCAGATTCACCTGGCGATCGCCGCGCCTGACAAGCGCGAGGTGGAGCCGGCGTGGACCTATCGCTGGCGCGCGGTGCAGGCGCTCGGCGTGCCGGTGCGAACCGGGGTGACGACGACGCCAGAGCGCCTGCGCGAGTTCGCACCCGACTTCGTCATCGTCGCCACCGGCGCCGCGCCGCGCCCGGTTCCCTTCGACGTCGCTGCGCTCGACCCGTCGGTGCGCGTGATCCAGAGCTGGGACTACCTGCTGCAGCCCGACCTCGTCGCCGCCGGCACTGCGGTCACCATCATCGGCGGTGGCATGGTCGGCGTCGAAGCTGCAGACCTGCTGAGCGTACGCGGGGCTGAAGTGACGATCATCGAGGCGTCGAGCACGCTCGCCGCGGGCATGGCACGCAACAACAGGATGGAACTGGTCGAGCGTGTCACCGCACGCGGCGTGCGGTTCCATCCCGGCACGCAGGTGCTGCGCGCGCAGGGTCGCGACCTGGCGGTACGCGGCGCGCAGGGCAAGGAGAGCGTGCTGCCGATCGGAGCGGTGCTGATGCTGGCGATCGGCCCGGTACCGGTCCGCGATGCGGTCGCGCCGATCGAGGCCGCCGGCATCGACTACGCACTGGCGGGCGACGCCTCGCGTCCGGGTGACTTCCTGACCTGCATCCGCGACGGGTGGATGGTCGCCCTGTCGGTGCAGACGCGCTTCGACCGGACGGGACACGCGGCACTGCGTGCCTGAGCAGGACATTTCAGCGAGCCGTTGACCGAGCACGAGATCGAGCCATGACCGAGCACAACACCGCGCTGCCCGAGTACGAACTGTTCGCGCTGCGCTACGCCACCCGCGACGCGAAGCGCAGCGCGCATTTTCTCGGCCCGCTGCCCGCTGGCGATCCGCACGACAGTCCGATGCCGATGGATTACTTCATCTGGCTGGCACGCGGCCCGGACGGCATCGTCCTGATCGACACCGGCTTCACCGCCCGGGTCGCAGCGCAACGCAAGCGCACCTATCTGCGCACGCCGATCGAGGCGCTGGCCACGCTCGGCGTGGCGCCTGAAGACGTGCGCACGGTCGTGCTGACCCATCTGCACTATGACCACGTCGGCGGCTTCGCGCTGTTTCCGAATGCCCGCTTCCACCTCCAGGATGACGAGATGCGCTTCGCAACCGGGCGCCACATGCGCAGCGAGCGCTTCAATCACGGTTACGAGGTGGAAGAAGTCATCGGCATGATGCGTCTGGTGTACGGGCACCGCGTCACCTTCCACGATGGCGACGCCGTCCTCGCACCGGGCATCAGCCTGCACCGGGTGGGCGGTCACACGATGGGGCTGCAGTGCGTGCGCGTGCACACGCGGCGCGGCTGGGTGGTCGTCGCCTCCGACGCCAGTCACTACTACGAGCACTTCGAGCAGCAGCGCTGCTTCCCCACCGTGTTCGACGTCGGCGCAGCCTTCGAAGGCTACTCGCTGCTGCTGCGGCTGGCCGATTCGCCATCGCACGTGGTGCCCGGCCACGACCCGGAAGTGATGCGCCGCTACCCGCCGGTGTCGCAAGACCACGCGGGGATCGTGGTACGCCTCGATCTGCCGCCGGCTGCAGCGGGCTCCGCGGTCAAGGCGCGCGCATGAACCGTCGTCTGCTTCTGGCAGTCCTCGCCCTGTCCGCCTCGCTGCCCGGTCCTGGCGAGGCGCTGGCACAGGCGTGGCCGGCGAAGTCGATCCGGCTGGTGGTGCCCTACCCGCCCGCTGGCGGCACCGATCTGCTCGGTCGCATGGTCGGGCGACGCCTTGCCGAGGCACTCGGCGTGCCGGTCGTGATCGAGAATCGTCCCGGGTCGGACGGCACCATCGGCTCGGACCTCGTCGCCAGGTCGGCCCCGGACGGCTACACGATCCTGATCGACGGGACCAGTCAGGCCTACAACGTCGCCTTCGGCAAGAAGCTTCCGTATGACCCGGTACGTGATCTCGCACCGATCGTGCAGACGGCGAACCAGCAGGTGCTGATGCTGGTCAACGTCAAGCTGCCGGTGAAGACGGTCGCCGAACTGATCGAGTACGCGCGCGCCCACCCGGGCAAGCTGAGCTACGGGTCGAGTTCAAACGCGAACGCGCTGCCGATGGAACTGTTCAAGGCGATGACCGGCACCAGCATCGTCCATGTGCCGTACCGCGGATCGGGGCCGATGCTCGCCGACCTGCTCGGCGGCCAGGTCGATCTCGCGATCAGCGGCGCGGTCGCACCGCTGCCGCACGTGAAGGCCGGCAAGCTGCGCGTGCTCGGCATCGGCGACGGCCAGCGCTCGCCCTCGCTGCCGGAGTATCCGACGATCGGCGAATCGGGCCTGCCCGGTTTCCAGACACTGCAGTGGAGCGGGCTGTATGCGCCCGGCGGTACGCCCAGACCGATCATCGACCGCATCAACCGCGAGGTCGTGACGATCCTGGCCGATCCGGTCTTCCGCAAGCAGATGGTCGAGGCAGGCTTCGACCCGGTCACCGGTCCGAACACGCCGGAGCGCTGGGCGGAACTGGTCGCCTCCGAAGTCGTCCGCTGGAGTCGCATCGTCAGGCAGACCGGCCTCAAGGCCGAGTAGCCGCCAGCCTGCGACCCGCCTCCGGCCGAACCCATGCCCTCGCATCACCACACCATCCTGTCGCGCGCGCCCAGCCTCCGTCTGCGGGCGCAGACGTGCACTCGCCAGTCCGCCCCCGGTCTCCCGGATCACCCCGCCCTCCACCAGCCCAGCCTCCACTGACATGAACCAGACCTCCACCACGCCCACCATCGCCGAACGACTGGCCGACCACTTCACCGCCTTCGACTACGCCCGCCTGCCCGAGGCCTCGAAGCATTCGGTCAAGCGGCTGCTGCTCGACTACATCGGCGTTGCCATCTGCGGCAGCCAGACCGAGAGCGGCGAAGTGGCACGCGCATTCGGCGCGGTCACCGGCGGCCATGCGCAGGCGACGCTGATCGGCGGCGCCGAGCGCGTACCTGCAATGCAGGCAGCGTTCGCCAACGCGATCTCCTCGCACAGCGTCGAACTCGACGACATCGACGTGCTCGCCCTGTTTCACTTCAGCCCTCCGGTCTACTCCGCCGCGCTGGCCACCGCGGAACAGACCGGCGCGAGCGGCAAGGACCTGCTGGTCGCGCTGGCGGCGGGCTGCGAGATGATGGAGCGTCTGAGCAAGGCCGCCAATTCTTCCCTGCGCAATCGCGGCTTCCACACCACGCCGACCTGCGGCACGTTCGGAGCGACGGTCGCTGCGGCCAGATTGCACCGGCTCACCGCTGCACAACTCGTGTCGGCGCTCGGCATGGCCGGTTCCTCGGCAGCCGGGCTGATGGAGATGTACGGCCCGTCCATGCAGAAGCGGTTCAATCCCGGCCCGGCCGCCCGCAGCGGCGTGACTGCGTCGACGATGGCAGGCCTCGGCTTCACGGGTGCTGCGACGATCTTCGAGGGCGAGCGCGGTTTCCTCAGGACCTTCACCGACCGCCACGACGCTGCGCAGCTGGTCGCCGACCTCGACCAGCCTTACCTGCTCGAGATCGAATTCAAGCCCTACTCGTGCGCGCGCCCGATCCACAATGCGATCGACTGCGCGCTCGACATCCGCCGCCGGCACGCACCCGCTCTGGAGTCGATCCGCAGCATCGAGATGGCTCGCCACCCGGACTGGGCGCACTACCATCAGAACAAGCGACCGAAGACCTACCACGAAGCGCAGGTGAGTCTCCCCTATGCCGTCGCCGTCGCGCTCACCGACGGTCAGGCCCTCTTTCCGCAGTTCAACGACGCGCGGCTGGGCGAAGCGATGCTGCTGCGCCTGTCGGACGCCGTCGAGATCATCACCGACCCGACCCTGCCGCGCGGCGTCTCGTGCCGGATGACGATGATCATGGCGGACGGCACCCGCCACGTGTCGCAGGTCGATTACCCGAAAGGGTCGATCCAGAACCCGATGGACGACGGCGAATTGCGCGCGAAGTTCGACAGTCTGGTGGAACCGGTACTCGGCGCGCCACGCGCAAAGGAGATCGCCGCGCGCATCGCATCGATCGAAGACTGCACCAACGTTGCGGAGCTGATGGCGCTCACCACGAAGTCGGGCGCGCGCTGATCGCGCGGCGGCGCAGCGAAACCGCGGACGCACTCATGCGGGCGCGCGCAATGCAGGATCCGCGAAGCGCAGGCTGTCCGCCGTGCAGCCGAGTGCGGCCGGCGGGTCCGCCCGCGACGGAACCTTCCCTGAAGGAATGATGCGATGAAGCTGTGGTACCAGAGTCTGTCCCGGCACGACGCCGCCAACCCCTACCGGATGGCTCTCGAGAAGCTGCTGCGCGACAGTGCCGACCCGGGCACCGCAGTACAGGTGCACAGCATCGTCGAAGCGGCGGGCATCGCCGACGACTATCGGGCGATGGAGTTCCTCAACACCCGCGAAGTGGTGATGAATTCGGTCAGGGCGGAGCGCGACGGCTGCGACGCGTTCCTGATCGGCAACATGACCGACGGCGGACTGCGCGAGTCGCGCGAACTCGTCAACATTCCGGTGCTGGGCCTGGCCGAGACCTGCTACCACCTCGCCTGCGTGATGGGGGCCAACTTCGGTCTGATCACGGTCAACGACAAGTACACGCCGCGCATGGTCGAGAACCTGCAGCGCTACGGCCTGGAGCGCCGCATGTCCACGATCGTCCGCCTGCGCAGCGATCCGCAGGCGCTCAAGCTCGCCTTCGCCGACCCGCTGCGCAAGTCGACGCTGCTCGCGCAGTTCGACGAGGCCGCGCGCGCGGCCGGAGCGAACGGAGCCGAGGTCCTGATCCCGTGCGGCGGCGTGCTGATGGCGCTGCTGGCGAGCGAAGGCATCTACGAGGTGGAGCGCATGCCGGTGATCAATGGCGTCATCGAACTGGTGAAGTTCGCCGAGATGGCCGTGAAGATGCGTGCGCTGACCGGACGCTTCACCAGCAAGCGGCTGGTCTACGCGCCCCCGCATGGAGAGACGCTGGCGAGGATCCGCGACTTTCACGGGCCCGACATGTACCCGGGCGCGACCTAGTCATGCATGCGGCTGATCTGCACGGCGCCTGCGCCCGGGCGCCGACCCG
>CANGUQ010000230.1 GCA_947456915.1 Betaproteobacteria bacterium | reverse complement strand
GGCGGAGCGCGGCGCGGCGGCTTCAATCCGTGGCTCGCGCAGTACTGGATCGTGGCCGGGCGCAGTGTCGGTGGCCGCGACATCGATCCCCGCCGGCCGGTTGCGCGCAGCCTCCTTGCCGACGTGCGCGAAGCCTTCGCACTCGCCACTGTCGGCGGGGCCTGGTTCACCGAGGAGGATGGCGTGCTGGGCGCACTCGCACCGGGGCGCCCCGCGGACTTCGCTGTTCTGACCACCGATCCGTTCGCCGGTCACGACGAGCGGCTGCTGGAGGTGGAGTCGGTGCTGACCGTGGTCGGCGGGCGCATCACCTGGGCGCAGGAGCCGTTTGCCGCGCTCGATCCTGCGCCTGCGCCATTGCAGCCGGCGTGGTCGAGCATCGAGCGTCTGCCGCCGTTTCCCCGTGCGACGGGCCGCTGAGCCTCGGCGAGCGGCTGCGCGGATGCCGGGTATGCGGCGCGGCCCGCGCCGCGGCTCGCTGCAGCGGGGCGAACGACGGGGGCATTCGAAACCGCAGGGGGCTGAGGTAGTATGCGAACGGCCGCGGATTGCCGATCCCGGAACCGAGTCTGCAAGGGGACTGCGATGAAAGTGAATATCGGATTGAAGGATGCCGCGCGCACGAGCGTGGTGAAGATCCTCAACACGCTGCTCGCCGACGAATTCGTGCTGTACGCGAAGACCCGACGTTTTCACTGGAACGTCGTCGGCCCCCACTTCGGCGAGCTGCACAGGTTCTTCGAGTCGCAGTACGAAGCGATCGACGAGCACATCGACGAGATCGCCGAGCGCGCGCGCGCGCTGGGCGGCGTGGCCACCGGATCGCTGAAGGAATTCCTCGCCGCGTCGCGCATCGAGGAGCAGGCCGGCCGCAACCCCGATGCGCGCGGGATGATCGAGGCGCTGCTCGCCGATCACGAGGCGATCATTCGCGCGCTGCGCGAGGACATCGAGGTGGTGGACGGAAAGTTCGGCGATGCCGGGACCGGCGACTTCCTGACCGGACTGCTCGAGCAGCACGAGAAGATGGCGTGGATGCTGCGCGCCAATCTCGGATGAAGCGCTCCGCCGCAGCGCCGACACCGGTGCCCGCCGCTGACTGCAGCGGCGCACGGCAGGCGCAGCAGCCATGAGCGCACGGGCCGAAGGCGGCTTCTGGCAGCGCTACGGACCCCTGTTCGCGCGCCTGCTGCTGGTGCCGCTGCTGCTGGCCTACGGCGTGCTCAAGGTGCGCGCGCTGATGGGAAGCCAGCAGGCCGACATGCTGCAGCACTTCCCGATCACGGCGTTCTTCGTCTACCTGACCATCGTGCTGGAGATCGTCGGCGGTGTACTTCTGCTGGTCGGCTACAAGACGCGTGTCGCAGCCGCGGTGCTGGCGGTATTCTTCTTCGCGGTGGCGCTGCTCAACGTGCCCCAGATCGCGATGTCAGGGGGCATCGGTGCGTCCTATTTCGATCAGATGCTCAAGCAGTTTGCCTTCGTCGGAGGGCTGATCCTGCTTGCGCTGCACGGTGCCGGGCCGGTGAGTGTCGACCATCGGCTGCGCATGCGCGAGCACCAGTCGCACGCACGCTCGGGCTGATACGGCGCGCCTGCGGCACGCGTGCAACCGTTCGCCGGCCGGGTGAGTCTGGCCAGCCAGCGCTACGGCAGGGGCCGGGAGATCAGGGGCCGCACCAACCTGGCGACGCCCCCCGGCCGGCCTCGCGGTGGAGCACCTGGGTGCCCGCTCGTGTCGCCCCGGGAGCTCAGCCGTAGAGCAGCTTCGGCAACCATGTCGCGAGCGCCGGGAAGTACCAGACGAGCGCGAGGCACAGCACCTGGATCGCAACGAAGGGCACGATGCCGCGATAGATGTCGCCGGTAGTGACCGAGGGTGGTGCAACACCGCGCAGGTAGAACAGCGAAAAGCCGAATGGCGGGGTGAGGTAGCTCGTCTGCAGGTTGATCCCGATCAGGATCGCCAGCCACACCGGGTCGACGTCCATCTTCAGAAGCACGGGTGCCGCCAGCGTCACCACGATGAAGATGATCTCGAACGGATCGAGAAAGAACCCGAGCACGAAAATGATCGCCATCACGACGAACAGTGCGCCGTCGGCGCCTCCGGGCATCGCGTTCAGGAACTCGTGCACCAGGTTCTCGCCGCCCAGCCGCGCGAACACCACCGAGAACACGCTGGCACCGAAGAAGATCACGAACACCATGCCAGTGATCACCAGGCTGGAGGTGCTCGCTTCGCCGATCGAGCGAACGAACACGGTGCGGGTGCCAGCCAGCAGCAGCACCCACGCGGTGAGCACGAGCAGGAGCAGCACCGCCAGTGTGAGCAGCCCGAGTGCGCCGCCCAGCAGGTCGACCACCAGCAGCAGCGCGAGCAGCCCCAGCCAGAACCAGAAGTTGAACCACTCGACGCGCTCGACACTCATCTCGCGCGAGTACCAGTCCGAGAGCTGACGTACCAGCATCAGCACCAGTGCGCCGATCGCTCCGACTGAAGCCGACTCGGTCGGCGTGGCTACCCCAGCAATGATCGAGCCGAGCACGGCGACGATGAGCAGCAGCGGCGGGGCGAGTGCGCTCACGACGCGGCGCGGCAGCGCCCGCTTCTGCTGCGCGCTGAGTGGCAGCGCCGGCGCGGTGTGCGGCGCGAAGAACGCCCGCCCGCCGACCCAGGCGATGTACAGCGCGGAGAGGATCAGTCCGGGGATGAACGCCCCCGCGAACAGATCGCCCACCGACAGCGTCTCGGGCTGGAAGTTGCCCTTGGCCATCTGGGCCTGGCTGTATGCGCTCTGCAGCACCACGGCGAGCACGACGAGGACCGTCGATGGCGGAATGATCTGGCCGAGCGTGCCCGATGCGCAGATCAGGCCGCTCGCCATGCGCTTGTCGTAGCCGGCGGCGAGCATCGCCGGCAGGCTGATCAGGCCCATCGTCACCACCGTGGCGCCGACGATACCGGTGGAAGCGGCGAGCAGCGTGGCGACGATGATCGCCGAGATACCCAGGCCGCCGCGTACGGGGCCGAACAGCTGGCCCATCGTGGTGAGCAGGTCCTCGGCGATCTTCGACCGTTCGAGCAGCACTCCCATCACCACGAACAGCGGCACGGCGATCAGCACGTCGTTGGTGAGGATGCCCCAGTAGCGCAGGGGCAGCGAGTTGAAGTAGGTCAGGTCGAACACGCCCAGCGACCAGCCGAGCAGCGCGAACAGCACGGCCACTCCGGGCAGCGTGAATGCGACCGGGTAACCGAGCATCAGGATGAAGATGATCGCCCCGAACAGCGCGACGGCGAGCGCCTCCCCGAGCAGAACCGGGTCCATCAGGGTGCCCCGGACAGGCTCGGGGGTTCCGGTGTCCCGGCGCGCGCAGCGCGCAGCGCGGCGAGCGACCGGCAGACGAGCGACACGCCCTGGATACCGACCAGCGCGACGAACACCATGAACGTGCTTTTCAGCAGATACAGTCGCGGCAGGCCGTCGGCGTACTGCGAGCCCTCGTTCATGCGCAACGAGCTCACGAAGAAGGGCCAGCCGTAGGTCGCCATCATCCACAGGAACGGCACCATGAACACGGCCGTGCCGGCGATGTCGACGAACGCCTTGCCGCGCGCAGACATCTTCGAATAGAACATGTCGATGCGCACGAAGCCCCCCTTGAGGAAGCAGTAGCCGGCGCCGAACATGATCGCTCCGGCATGCGTCCAGACGTACAGCTCCTGCAGCCAGATCAACCCGAGGCCGAGTGCATAGCGCAGGTACACCGTGGCGAAGCAGATCAGCACGGTGGCGATGAACAGCACCGCCGTGACGCGACCGATGCGGTCAGTGAGCGCATCGAGGGCGTCGGCCGTGCGCAGAAGCAGCGGCTGAGGCCTCACTGCGCGTGCCTGGCCGGGCGGCGGGGCCGGCGTCGATCAGACATATTTGTACTTCAACCCGCGCGCGTTGAACATCGCCTTGTCAGCAACCTCGGTCAGCGCCGCCGTCGAATTGCGCGCGGCAAAGTAGGCGTCGAAGATCTTGCGCCCGAGGGGGTCGAGTTTGAGGCGCTCGTCTGCGAGCAGTTCGCCCGCCGATGCGCCGAGGGCAGCCAGGATCTCGTCGGGCAGGCGCAGGAACTTGATGCCGTGCTTGACCCGCAGCGTGTCCGCCGCGCGTGCGTTGATCCAGTTGTACTCGGCAAGCATGTCCTGATGGCAGGACTGGCAGGCATGCTCGACGATGGCCTTCAGCGACGCGGGCAACGGATCCCAGGCCTTGCGGCTCACGATCATCTGCTGGATCGCTCCCTGTTTGTGGATGCCGGGCCAGTAGTAGAACTTGCACACCTGATGAAAGCCCAGTGCCATGTCGTTCGCCGGGCCGGTGAATTCGGCGGCGTCCAGAGCGCCCGACTGCAGGGCGGGGAATACATCGCCCGGAGCCATCAGCACCGGCACCGCGCCGACGCGCCGGATCATCTCCGCGCCCAGCCCGGGCATGCGCATGCGCACGCCTTTGAGGTCGGCAACCGTGCGCAGTTCCTTCTTGAACCAGCCGAATGGCGGGGTTCCTATGTTGCCCACCGCGAAGCTCTTCAGACCGAACGTCGCCGAGAGCTCGTCCCAGAGTTCCTGGCCGCCGCCGTATTCGAGCCAGGCCACGTGCTCGGTGTAGCTCATGCCGAACGGCGCGCTGAAGAAGTAGCCGAACGCCCGGTGTTTGCCAAGGTGGAATCCGGGCGTATCGTGCGCCATCTCCGCGGTGCCGTTCTGCACGGCTTCGAACGTCTGCAGGCCGGGGACCAGTTCACCAGCGGCGAACACGCGCACCGTCAGCCGGCCCTCCGACATCTGGGTGATGCGTTGAGCGAGCCGCTCGGCGCCGGTGCCCAGTCCCGGCAGCCCCTTGGGCCACGCGGTCACCATTCGCCACTCGAGTCTGCCCTGACTGATGGCCGGCGCGGAGACGGCAGCAGTGGCGGTGGCGGCACTGGTGACGCCGGCTTTCTTCATGAACGAGCGACGATTCATCGCGAATGGCTCCAACGGGGGTGAACGAAGTAGGGACCATGCCAAGCGCACCGGCACCAGCGATGCTCGCACTGGCCACGGGAAAGCGGATCGTCGCGCCGCAGGCCGCAGCGGCGCGGTCGTACGCTCAGGCGGCGCGTGCCTGGCTGGGCGCGAGCGGGGCTGACTTGACCTCCACCGTGCCGGCGGCATTGTCGGTGACGCAGAACACCTTGAAGAATTCGATCTCCGGGGCCATGCCGTAGCGTTCGATGATGCCATCGCGCCACGGCCCCGAATAGAACGCCTTGGCCGCTTCCAGCGTCTCCCACTGGTAGACGCCGCCTGCGGTGCCGGTCTCGCTCCAGATGAAGTGCTTGCTGATCAGCCCGGGCACCTCGCGAAAGCCCGGCGAGATCATCGTGAAGTGGGCGAGACATGCGTCATGGTCGATGTGTGCCGGCAGGCGGTAACGGACGATGGCTGTGATCACAACAGAGACTCCTCACACTGGGACGGATAGTCCATGTTACGCGTTGGTGCGGCGGACGGCACGCGCTGCGCCGCCGCAGTGCATCGTTTCGCGCACGCCGCCTGCGCAGGCCCGTCTCCGCGCCGAACAGCCGCAACGATCACCACGCTTGCAAGAGGCGTGCCGCCGCGCGGGTGGCGGTGGCTGTCATGACGGCAGCGCGGGCGGGCACGGCAGCGGCGGTGACGTGCAGCGCGCGCTACCCCTTGAGTTCGAACTCCCCGTTGATCTCCACCGCGATGCCGCGCGGCAGTGACACGTGGCCCACGGCCGAGCGTGCGTGGCAGCCGTACTCCGGGCCGAACAGCTCGAACAGCAGATCGGAGGCGCCGTCGATCACCTGCGGCGGCTGCAGGAAATCGGGCGTGCAGTTGACCATGCCGAACAGGCGCAGCACGCGCTGTACCCGGTCGAGCGAGCCGCAGTGCGCCTTGACCGTCGCCAGCATGGTGAGCGCGACCGCACGCGCGGTGGCGTAGCCCTCCTCGATCGTGATGTCGACGCCGAACTTGCCGGTCTGGCGAACGCCCGGCAGTTGCGGCAGGTCCAGTCCGTGTCCCGACAGGTAGAGGATGTTCCCGGCGCGCGTGCACCCGGTGCGGTTGTTCTTCGGAAACACGAACGGCGGCGGCAGGCTGAACCCCATCTGCTGCAGCCGGTGCTCGACGTCGTGAGAGAGGGCGGCGGACATCAGTGTGCTCCTGGTGTGATCATACGGGCCGGTGCGGATGCGAACGGATAGAATCGCACGGCTGCGGCCGCGATGCGCGCGCACGCCGCGCCGCGCCGCCGGATGCGTGCGGCGGCGATCGTGCGCTGCG
>CANGUQ010000229.1 GCA_947456915.1 Betaproteobacteria bacterium | reverse complement strand
TGCGCTCGCCGCCGTTGGCCTCGTACTGCCGCTTGATCTGCGCGAAGCGGTCGTTCTCCAGTTCGGCGCGTGCGGGCATCGGGTACTTGTAGATGCGCGCGTTGTTGCCCCCGAAGATTGCGGTCTTTACCGGACCATCGGCCGGGCCGAGCGGGCGGAAGCCGTACTTCTTCTGCATTTCCTCGGGGATCTCCAGCCGGCGCAGCGACTCGATCTGCCACTGCGGCGAACCCGTCCACACCGCGTCGGTACCCCAGACCACGCGCTCGTGACCCAGACCGCGGACGAGGATACCCATCAGCGCGGCGGCGAGCCGCGGCTCCGCCATCGTCGTCTGCGCGAAGATCTGGCCGAGATCGCCGTAGACGTTGTTCACGCCGAACTTCGCCGGGATCTCGGCGAGGTCGTTCACCCACTCGACGCGGCCGGTCTGCTCGAACTGCGCCCAGCCATCCTCCGCGCGGCCGCCGCCGGCATGCCGGTAGCCCGAGTGGTAGATGATGAAGTTCAGCTGCGGCCAGTCGCGCGCGGCACGGCCCACGTCGCGTACGTCAGAGTGCGCCAGCAGGTGCGGGAACTTCTGCTCGACCCACGGCGGAAACAGCCCCTTGTGCACGCACACGTTGGTGAGTCCCGCCTTCACCAGCCGCTCGTAGAAGGGATAGAGCAGCTTCTCGTCGTCCATCCGCCACGGGTACTTCGAGATGTCCTTGTTGGTGTTGTCGCCGATCGTGTAGCCCTTGAACGAATCCGGGCGCAGCGTGCGGATCGCATTGTCGACCTGCTCCATCCAGCCCGGCTGGCCGGGCGTGAAGATCGCGTGCGACATCGCGCGGCGCGTTCCCGCCTCCTTGTTGATCTTCGCGCGCGCCTCGGCCTTCATCTCGTTGGTGAGAAACCAGTCGATCGGGATGTCCGAGGGTGCGCCGCTGATCATCGCGACCTTCGTGTCGCTGTCGAGGAAGATCTCCTTGAAGTAGTTCGCGAACTTCAGATCCTCGATCGTCTGTTCCTTGCCCTGCAGCGCCGGATTCCAGCCAGCCTTGCCCACCGCCATGCGCTGCGCGATGAAGCCCTTGATGCGCGTGTCGTCGCGCAGGAAGTGGGTGTGCATGTCCATGATGAACTGCCCGGACAGCGACTTCGCGCGCTCGGCGGCCATCTCCGGCGTGGCCGCTTCGGCGCGCGAGACGCCGAACACCGGCCCCCACGTGTCGTTCATCGCCACGAAGGCTGCCGCCATGCCGGCCGCCGTGCGGAAGAACCGCCGCCGGCTCATCCCCTGATGACGCGCGAGTTCATCACCCATCGAACGGATGCGTGCCTCGAACTCGCGCTGCTTCTCGCTCTGGCGCGACGGCATGAACTCGTCGCTCGAGAACGGCCGCGTCGGAATCGGCGGCCGAAACATCTGCTCTTCGGCACCTGCCAGACCGCTCAGCTCCTCGTCGGATAGAAATCCCATCGCTGCCTCCCTTGCCGTTGTCGTGTTGTGATGGCCATCGATGAACGTGCCGCCGCGCGGCACTGCAGCCATGGTAGCCGACGTCGTGGCGCGTCTCAAAGATCGAGAACGCGGTTGCGCGCCCGGCAGCGGCGAAGCCTACAATCGCGCAAGCTGCAACCGTCGCGCTGCCTCGCGGCGCGGCCACGGCAGAAAAGACCGTAACGACATCCGATGCAGGAGGAGTGCCGATGAATCCGATCACGCGTGTTCGCTGCAGTGCAGGAGCCGTCCTGTCGTGCCTCGCCGGGGCGCTGATCGGTGCCGGTATCGTGCCGGCGAGTGCGCAGGACTTCCCGTCCAGACCGCTGCGGCTGCTCGTCCCGTTCCCGCCCGGCGGCGTCGGCGACACGGTCGGCCGCACGGTCGCGCAGGCGATGTCGAAGTCGATCGGCCAGCAGGTGGTGGTGGAGAACCGCACCGGCGCAAACACGGTGATCGCGACTGAACAGCTCGTGCGCGCGCCGGCCGACGGCCACACGTTCAACATCATCGCCACCAGCTTCACGGTGAACCCGGCGGCCTACGGCAAGCTGCCCTACGATTCGCAGAAGGACTTCGCACCGCTGACCCGGCTGGTCTACAACCCGCTGATCATCTGCGTGCACCCGTCGCTGCCGGCGAAGACGGTGAAGGAGCTGGTCGGACTCGCCCGCGCACGGCCAGGCGAGCTCACCTGGGGTGTCTCGAGCGCACTGGGCGGCGGGCGCATCGCCGGCGAGCTGTTCTCGGAGACGGCGAAGATCAGCATGATCAACGTCGCCTTCGGTGGCGGCGCCCCGGCGGCCACCTCGGTGCTGGGCGGTCACACCAGCATGCTGATCGGCAACGTGCTCGACTGCTCGCCGTACATCGCCTCGGGGCGCATGCGCCCGATCGCGGTGACTTCGCTGCGCCGCTCCGATGCGCTCAAGTCGGTACCGACGATCGCCGAGTCGGGCTACCCCGGCTTCGACGTGACCAACTGGTTCGGCGCGGTCGCCCGGGCCGGCACGCCGAAGGCCGCGCTCGACCGGCTGCACGGCGAGCTGCTGCGGGCGATGCAGCTGCCCGAGGTGATCGACACCTTCGCCCGGCTCGGTCTCACGCCGGCGACGATGAGTCCGACCGAATTCGACGCCTTCCTGAGGATGGAGACCGAGCGCAGCGGCAAGATCGTGCGCGCGCTGGGGCTGAAGGCGGAATAGCCGGGTCGTGCGGCTGCCGGTCGGCCGCGCCGCGGGTCGGCTGCCGCGACCCTGCCTGCAGCCGTGTCTTCGGCCAGGCGTCAGCGGGGTATCGACGCCGGCTGTGCCGGCACCCGCTGCCACGGCGTCGCGCACTCGCGCACGTACGGGTAGAAGGCGTTGCTGTCGGCACAGAAGAACCAGTCGAACGCAGGCGACAGCGGCACCGCGGCCTGGGGCGGCAGCGACGGCGGTACAGCGCCGGCCGGCGGCGGAACGTACTGCGGCACCTGCTGTTCGTTGCGCTCGATGTACACCGGCGGACCGACGTGGATGACGCGCGGTGGCACGATCACTGGCGGCACCCAGACCGGGGCCGAATAGTAGACCGGCGGCGCATAGACGATCGCCAGGCGCGGCACGACCAGGCGCGGCGGCGGGACGTACACCGGCGCCCCGATGTACACGCCCACGCGGGGCCCGCCGTATCTGTAACCGTGGCCGTGGCCGTGCCAGCCGCCGGCGGCAGCGCTTGCTGCGGCGAGCGTGCCGAAGGCACCCGCCGCTGCCGCACACATTGCTCTGCTGATGCGTATCGCTTTCACGTGCCCCCTCCCCGGCAACACGCTGCGGCCGGTGACTCGTCGAGATGCTCGCAATAACGCGCCGATGGCCGGAATGATGACGCAGCGCCGTGCCCGGCGGGGACTGTTACACATTCGAACGTACGTCAGGTCACAGTGGCGGGGCAACACCCGCTACGGCGTCTCCAGCACCTCGCGATAGGCATGCCAGCTCGCGTAACCCAGCAGCGGCGTCACCACGAGCAGCGGCACGAAACGCGCGAGCATGCTGACGGCGATCAGCGCCGCGATCAGCGCCGCCCAAGCGAGCATCGGGCGCGAATTGCGCCGCACCGCCTGCACGCTCGCAATCATCGCCGAGAGCACGTCGAGCGGACGGTCGAGCAGCAGCGGCACGGACACTGCGCTGGAGGCGAACACGAGAAGTGCGAAGGCGGCACCGGCGGCGAAGTACACGGCGAGGAACAGCCAGCCCTGCGGATCGTCCAGCAGCCCGGCGAGGATCTGCCGGACATCTGCTCCCGGCTGATCGAAGAACAGCGCAACGATCACCACCGAGACCCTGACCCAGGCCGCCAGCAGCAGCGTGAGGAGCACGCCGTACAGCGACACCTGGCCGAAGTTGCGGCGCCACGCCACCAGCGACGCGGTGAAGGACGGGCGAGCGCCCTGCTCGCGCTCGCGTGCGAGCGCGTACAGACCGGTCGCCAGAAACGGCGCCACCAGCGTGAAGCCGGTGACCAGCGCGAGCATCACCGCTCCGTCGGTGAGGAAGTGCTCGAGCGTGCAGGCCATCGCCACGAACACCCCGCCGTAGAACAGGCTCGCCAGCGGCATCGCACGCAGATCGGCTGCAGCGAGCGCCAGCCAGCGTACCGGTGCGCCGGCGGCCAGCGTGCGGGCGGCAGGCGGGTCGAACAGGCGTTGCACGCCCGGCGTGTCGGCCGGTTGCGGCGGATCGTCGTCCAGCGCAGGCATCGGCGGGCGCTCTCGGGCAGGTTCGGCTGTGCGGGTGCGATCCGCGGCAACGGGCGGTGCGGGATCGCCCGTTGCCGCCCTGCTTCAGGTGAGCACGTAGGCGGCGCCGCTCTGCCGGCACACCGCGCGCACCAGTTCGTCGAGCTTCTCCGGAACCGGGATGCCGCTCGCGGCCCGCTCGGCCTTCTGCTGGTACTCGGGGTCGCCCGGCACCAGCACCGGCTGCGCCGGGTCTGCAGGCTTGACCTGACGCAGCCAGTCGAGCATCTCGTCCATGTCGTGCTCGAACTCCCCCTCGTCGCGGAACAGCTTCGGATCGAGGGCGAGGAAGAAGTGGCCGATGTTGTCCGGCCCCTTCGGATCGGCGCGCTGCAGGCGCAGCGGCTGGAACGCCGCGCCGGAGAGCGTTGCCGACAGGATGTTCACCACCGCGGCGAGCCCGTAGCCCTTGTGGCTGCCCAGTTCCCGCGAACCGCCCAGCGGCGTGATGTTCTTGAGCTCGAATGCGCGCTTCGCATCGGTGAGCGGCCGGCCCTGTTCGTCGAGCGCCCAGCCCGCCGGCAGCGGCTTGTCGTTCAGCCACTTGAGCTTGAGCTTGCCCACCGCCACGGTGGTGGTCGCCATGTCCAGATTGAATGGCGCGTTGCGCGAAGCCGGCGCGGCCACCGAGATCGGATTGGTGCCGAACACGGGCTCGGCACCGAAGGTGGGCACCATCGCCAGCCCGCGCGCCGAGGTGGTGGAGATGCCGATCAGCCCGGCACGCGCGGCCATGTCGGTGTAGTAGCCGGCCGCGCCGTAGTGCGCCGAATTGCGCACGGTGACGATGCCCACGCCGATCGCCTTCGCCTTCTCGATCGCCATGCTCATCCCCATGTGCCCGGGCACGTGCCCGAGCCCGCCATCGGCATCGATCAGCGCCGACACCGGCGTCTCGCGCACGACCCGGATGTCCGGCTTCATGTTCAGCTTGGTGGCGAGCTGCTCCTGGTACACCGGCAGCATCGACAGCCCGTGCGAGTCGATTCCGCGCAGGTCGGTCTCGGTGAGGATGTCGGCGGTGATGCGGGCGTGCTCCTCGCTCTGGCCCCAGGCGCGCAGGATGTTGTAGCTCTGCTGGCGGACGCGATCGGCCGGAATGTGCAGCATGGCGTGGCTTCTCCTCGGATGCGGCGTTGTCGTGGGTGCGGCGCTACCAGCCCAGCGCGTAGGCGGGCCGCCGCGGATCGGCACCGGCGCTGCGCACCCCGGTGACCGGGTCGACGACGATCGCGCACGGCGCACCGGCGAGCCAGGTGTAGTCCTCCCACCAGAACGTGCGATGCCCGAGGCGATCGAGCTCGGCACCGACGCCGCGATCGATGCGCCCCTCGAGGGCGAGCTGTCCGGGGTAGTAGGGATGGGGCTCGAACGACCCCGGGAAGCTGTAGCTGGAGAAGCGCGGCGCCTCGATCGCCGCCTGCGGATCCATGCCGAACAGCACGACGTTGAGGAACACCTGGACCATCGCCTGGCACTGCACGTCGCCGCCGGGCGTGCCCAGCGGCATGAAGACCTTGCCGTCCTTCAGCGCGAGCGAAGGATTGGGCGTGAGGCGCGGACGCACGCCGGGCGCCACCGAGGCGCGGTAGCGCGGATCGGCCCACGACTGCGTGCCACGCCCGGAGCACACGATGCCCAGTCCGGGAACCAGCGGCGAGTTGTTGGACCCGTCGGACGGCGTCACCGAAAACGCATTGCCGTGGCGGTCGACGACGCAGGCGTAGGACGTGTCGGCAAGCGGCGTGCGCTCCGGCGGTTGCGGCTGCGGCATCGGTGCGAGCCGCGCCTCTGCCTCGTTGCGCGGGTCGCCGGGCGGGGGCATCTCCGGCCACGCGCGATCGGGGGCGATCAGCTGCGAGCGCGCATCGGCGTAGGCCTGCGAGATCAGCGCCTCGATCGGCACGTCGACGAAGCGCGGATCGCCGAAGAAGTGGTGGCGGTCGGAGAACGCGAGCTTGAGCGCTTCGGTGATCGCGTGGATGTACTGCGCCGAGTTGTGGCCCATCGCGTGCAGGTCGAAGCGCTTGAGCATGTTCAGCGTCATCGGCACCACCGGCCCCTGGCACCACGGACCGCAGGCGTGCATCTCGACGCC
>CANGUQ010000228.1 GCA_947456915.1 Betaproteobacteria bacterium | reverse complement strand
GACCTCCGCCGCTCGCGCGTGCCGACACGTCAGCGCAACGATCACGGGTGGCGCAGCCGCGCCCGCCGCGGCTCGCTGCGCGCGCCCGCCGATGGTGTCCTGTCATGTTTCAGTCACACGAAAACCCTAACGTATCGAAGATTCTGACAGAGTTCGCAGCGCGTCTCGCTGCCGTGCACGGCAACACGCGCGCGGCCGGACAGGCCGTGCCGGGCCGGCGGCGTGGCTCGCGGGCGAGGCTGCAGCCGCACATCCCCTCCGCCATCGGAAAGGATCGAACGTGACTGAACGTACTCCACTGAACGTGCTGTTCCTGTGCACGGGCAATTCCGCTCGCAGCATCATGGCCGAGGCGCTGCTGCGGCAACTCGGCCGTGGACGCTTCCATGCGTTCAGCGCCGGCAGTCACCCCAGGGATATGCCGCACCCGCTCGCGCTCGAACTGATCCGCGGCAACGCGTTGCCTGTCGACGGGCTGCGCAGCAAGAGCTGGGACGAGTTCGCCCGGCCGGGCGCACCGCACCTGCATTTCGTGCTCACGGTGTGCGATCAGGCCGCCGGCGAGGTGTGCCCGGTGTGGCCCGGTCAGCCGATCACCGCACACTGGGGCATGCCCGACCCGGCCGCCGTCACCGGGGAGGAGTCGGTGCGGCGACGCGCGTTCCTGGGCGCCTTCAATGAACTGCGCGCGCGACTGACGATCTTCACCAGCCTGCCTCTGGACAAGCTCGATCGCCTGGCACTGCAGCGCCGGCTGGTCGAGATCGGCTGCACGACCGGCGACGGCGAGCCGGCGTGAGTCGCATCCGGCCGCGCTCTGGCTGTGCGCCAGGCACGAGCCCGGCAATGGCTGAGCACGCGGTGTGTCCCCACCGCACTGCCGCTCACAGCAGTTTCAGGCCCACCCGTGTGATCCGTCCGTCGCGCACCTCGCGCACCGTGAGCTCGATACGGCCGAGGCGTACGGCGTCGCCCTCGACCGCACGACCGTGCCCGTCGCGCTGCAGGCACTCGGCCAGCGTGAGCAACGCCTGCGACGGATCGGCGAGCTCGATGCCGTAGAAGGCCGCCACATCCCCGACGCTCGCCCCGGCGTCGAGGGCGAAGTCCCCGAACACCGCGCGCGGTTGCAGTTCGGCCGCAGCCGACGGGGCGCTGACCGCCTCGCCTGCCTCGTCCAGAGCAAGTGGCGGGCCGAGCAGACAGAGGACGTCGTGCGCGCGCAGCCGGGTCGCGGCGCCGATCGGCAGCGACTCGCCCTGGCGAAACACCGCGGCCAGCGTCACCCCTGCCGGCAGCCGCAGTTGCGCGGCGCCAGCGCCGTCGGCCTGACTGCCCGCGCCGACGCTGAACTGCGCGAACTCGCTGCGCACCACCCCGCCCGTCTCGATCATCACCCGCGACAGCGGCTCGGCACGCGGCGGCAGACCCACGCGAAGAAGCCGCGCCACCCACGAGACGGTCGAGCCCTGGACCAGCAGCGACACCAGCACGACGAAGAACGCGATGTGGAACAGATCCTTCGCCTGCGGCAGCCCGGCCATCACCGGAAACAGCGCGAGCACGATCGGCACGGCACCGCGCAGACCTACCCACGACAGAAAGCCGACCTCGCGCAGCGGAAAGCGCAGCGGTGCGAGGCACAGCGCGACCGCTATCGGGCGGGCCACGAACATCAGCACACCCGCGATCGCCAGCGCCGGCAGCGCCAACCTGAGCAGTTCGGACGGCGTCACCAGCAGCCCGAGGAGCAGGAACATGCCCGCCTGGGCCAGCCAGGCAAGACCGTCCATCGCCCGCAGCACGTCCTCGTCGGCGTGCGTGCGCTGATTGCCGACGATCAAGCCGGCCAGGTATATGGCGAGAAAGCCGCTGCTGCCCGCGGCGTTGGTCAGCGCGAACACCACCAGCCCGCCGGAGGCGATCAGCAGCGCATAGAGCCCTTCGGACATCACCACCCGACGCAGCAGCCAGGCCAGTACTGCCCCGCCAGCCACGCCGCCGGCCAGCCCGCCCAGCAGTTGCAGCAGCAGCGTACCGAGCAGCGCCGCGCCCGGATCGGCACCGGTGCGGACCAGTTCGATCAGCACCACTGTCAGAAAAACCGCCATCGGGTCGTTGATGCCGGACTCGATCTCCAGCGTCGCGGCGAGCCGTTCATTCAGCCGGGTGCTGCTTGCGCGCAGGATCGCGAACACCGCTGCCGCGTCGGTCGAACCGACGATCGCCCCCACCAGCAGCGCCAGCCGCCAGTCGAACGCCAGCAGCCACATCGCCGCCAGCGCCACGATGACGCTGGTGACCACGACGCCCACCGTGGCGAGGCCGAGCGCAGGGCGCAGGCCGACGCGAAACACTGCGTAGCGGGTGCGCAGTCCGCCGTCGAGCAGGATGATTGCCAGCGCCAGATTGCCGACCAGGAACGACAGCGAATAGTCGAGAAACTGGATGCCGCCCGGCCCGTCCTCCCCCGCGGCCATGCCCACGAGCAGGAACACCAGCAGCACCGGCGTGCCAGCCCGGCCCGACAGCCATCCCAACAGGATGCCTGCGAACAGCAGAAAGGCACCGAGCAGAATCCAGTTATTGGCAGCCAGCATGACAGGGAATGCAAAAGCCGCTGATCATCCCCGGACGCAGCCGGGGGCGCAAGCGAGGGCCGGTATACTCGTCGACTGTTCAGTGTCCGGATGGCTCCGAGCGCTGCCGCGGTCTGCCGATCGAGCCTTCGATCGGCGATGGCCTGCCTGCGCCGCGCCACGAAGGCCGCCGCTCTTCCCACCGCACATGACTTCCCTGCTCGACACTCTCGACCGGCCGCTGCGCGATCTGCGTGTCTCCGTCACCGACCGGTGCAACTTCCGCTGCACGTACTGCATGCCGCGGGAGGTGTTCGGCAAGGACTTCGCGTTCCTCGAGCGCTCGGCACTGCTGTCCTTCGGCGAGATCCACCGGCTCGTGCGCCTGTTTCGCGAAGAGGGCGTGGAGAAGATCCGCATCACCGGCGGCGAGCCGCTGGTCCGGCGCAAGATCGAGCGGCTGATCGAGATGATCGCGTACCACGGCGATCTGGACCTCACGCTCACCACCAACGGCTCGCTGCTCGCACAGAAGGCGCAGGCGCTGAAGGATGCCGGCCTGAAGCGCATCACCGTGAGCCTCGACTCGCTCGACGACACGGTGTTCCGCGCGATGAACGACGTCGACTTTCCGGTGGCCAGGGTTCTGGCGGGCATCGAGGCCGCCGACCGCGCCGGGCTGCACCCGATCAAGGTCAATGCGGTGATCAAGCGAGGGGTCAATGACCACACCGCCGTGCAGATGGCCCGCTTCTTCAAGGGCAGCGGCCACATCCTGCGCTTCATCGAGTTCATGGACGTCGGCGCGACCAACGGCTGGCAGATGCAGCACGTCGTGCCCTCGGCCGAACTGGCGGCGCTGATCGGACGTGAACTGCCGATCGAGCCCATGCAGCCCAACTACCGCGGCGAGGTCGCGGAGCGCTGGCGCTACCTCGACGGTTCTGGCGAAGTCGGTTTCATCTCCTCGGTGACGCAGGCGTTCTGCCGCGACTGCACGCGCGCGCGCCTGTCGGCCGAGGGCTCGCTCTACACCTGCCTGTTCGCCACCGAGGGCACGGATCTGCGCGCGCCGCTGCGCGCCGATGCCTCCGACGAGGACCTGCGCGCGCTGATCCGCCGTGTCTGGACGCGGCGCGGCGACCGCTACTCCGAGATCCGCAGCGCCGACACGGCGAAGCTGCGCAAGGTCGAGATGTCCTACATAGGCGGCTGAAGCACGCGGGCGATCGCGCGACGAGGTACGGCGCGGCACCGCGCGCTGCCGAATTCTCGCGCAGCGCACGGCCCCGGGAATCGAATTCACTCTGCTCACCGGTTGCGACTCGCTTGCCGCAGCCGCCCCGAATCCCCACGCACACCCACGCCAAGTCACGATGACCGATCCGCTGCGCCACGATTCGATCCGCTCCGCTGCATGCGCGGACGATTACGACCCGAATTCGATGACGGTGGCGGACGCGCGCGCGTTCATCGACCGCTTCGTCGCACCGCTGGGCGAAGCCCAGCGCCTCGCGCTGCGCGCGGCTCTCGGACACGTGCTGGCCGAGGATGTCGTCTCGCCGTTCAACGTCCCACTCGCCGACAACTCGGCGATGGACGGCTACGCGCTGCGTCACGCCGATGTCGACGGCCGCGACGAGGTGACGCTGACGGTGGTGGGCACCGCCTTCGCCGGCCACACCTTCGCCGGGCCGATCGGCGCGGGCGAGTGCATCCGCATCATGACCGGCGGCGTCGTTCCCGCCGGCATGGACTGCGTGGTGCCGATCGAGCACACGCGACTCGCCACGCCGGAGAATCGCGACCGGGTCGTCTTCCGCGGCGGTATCCGCCGCGCGCAGAACCTGCGCTACGCGGGCGAGGACATCCGCGAAGGCTCGGTCGTGCTCAGGCGCGGTCAGTATCTGCGCCCCGCCGAGATCGGGCTCCTCGCCTCGCTCGGCATCGGCGAGGTCACGGTGTTTCGCCGGCTGCGCGTGGCGCTGTTCTCCACCGGCGACGAGCTGGTGTCGATCGGCAGCCCGCTGCACCAAGGGCAGCTGTACGACAGCAACCGCTACACGATCTACGGCATGCTCGTGCGCATGGGCGTGGACGTGATCGACATGGGCGTCGTGCGCGACGATCCGGCCGCGATCGAAGCGCGCTTCGCGCAGGCTGCAGCGTGCGCCGACGTGGTGATCACCAGTGGCGGTGTTTCCGTTGGCGAAGCCGACTTCATCAAGCAGATGCTCGACCGCATGGGCGAAGTCGTGTTCTGGAAGATCGCGATGAAGCCCGGGCGCCCGCTCGCCTACGGCCGCATCGGCCGTGCCCACTTCTTCGGGCTGCCCGGCAACCCGGTCGCGGTGATGGTCACGTTCTATCAGTTCGTGCGCGAGCCGCTGTGGAAGATGATGGGCCGCGACCCGCTGCCGCTGCTGCCCGTGTTCAAGGCCACCTGCAGCGCAGCGCTGAAGAAGCTGCCCGGCCGCACCGAGTTCCAGCGCGGCGTGCTGAGCGCGGCCCCCGACGGCAGCTGGCAGGTCAGGCCGACCGGCGAACAGGGCTCGGGCATCCTGTCGTCGATGGTCCAGGCCAACTGCTTCATCGTGCTGCCGCAGGCGCAGGGCGATGTTGCCGCCGGCACCGAGGTGGACGTGCAGATGCTCGAGGGTCTGATCTGAACGCGCGGGCGCAGGCTCGGCCACTGTCGCGATGACGCTGCCCGTGCCCCAGCGAGTCCTGCCGTGAGCGCGGCTGCACACCGGCCGCAACTCACCAGCGCGCGGCGCGATCTGACGTTCGACGTCACGGCGACGGACGAGCACGGCGCACGCTCGACGGTGGCGATCGCCGGCGAGCAGCCGCTCACGCTGTACGTCGACCGCCGCGAGATCGTGACGCTGATGACGCTCGGCCAGGCACCGGAGGCGCTCGCGCTGGGCTTCCTGCGCAACCAGCGCCTCGTGCGCAGCCTCGACGAGATCGCATCCGTGCAGGTCGACTGGGAGGTCGGAGCCGTCGCGGTGATCACGCGCGGTGGTGCCGCCGACTACAGCGCACGCACGGCCACACGCACGGTCACCACCGGCTGCGGGCAGGGCTCGGTGTTCGGCAGCCTGATGGACGAGATCGACGCGATCCGGCTGCCCGATTCGGCACGGCTGTCCCGGGGGGGGCTGTACGCGCTGCTCGACGCGGTGCGCCGGCGCGAGACCATCTACAAGCAGGCCGGAGCGGTGCACGGCTGCGCGCTCGTGCGCTGCACCGATGGCGACACCGATGGCGCGGCTGCGGGCGCGCAGGTGCTGTACTACGTCGAGGACGTCGGCCGGCACAACGCGGTGGACGCGATCGCCGGACTGATGTGGCTCGACCGCGTCGACGGCGCGGACAAGGTGTTCTACACCACCGGACGCCTCACCTCGGAGATGGTGATCAAGTGCGCACAGATGGGCGTACCCATCCTCGTCTCGCGCTCAGGTCTGACCGAGATGGGCTACCGGATCGCGCGCCAGGTCGGACTGACGATGATCGGACGTGCCGCCAACACCCGCTACCTCCTGTTCACCGGCGAGCAGCGGATGCGCCCGTGAGCCGGTCCGGTCCGCAGGCCACGGACAGCCCCGGCGGGATGTCCGGGCCGCACGCCCCCGCGCCGCAGGCCACTGCCGGCTGGCCCGTCACCGGTGTCGTTCTCGCCGGCGGGCTCGGTCGTCGCATGGGCAGCGTCGACAAGGGGCTGCAACCGCTCGACGGCCAGCCGATGGTCGCGCACGTGCTGGCGCGCCTGCGCCCGCAGGTCGACGAACTGCTGATCAACG
>CANGUQ010000227.1 GCA_947456915.1 Betaproteobacteria bacterium | reverse complement strand
GACACCCCGGCGCAGCGCTCGCCCGGCACGCACGCTCACGGCTTGCGTGCGGATTCTGCCCGAACTGCCCGGGCGGGTACCGTCACGGGCGCCGTGACCGCGGCACCGAGCGCGGTCACGGTCCACGTGCCGACCAGTTCGCCGGCCTGCGAGCGCCCGTCGAACGCGTGGCGCGCGCGCACGCCGCCGGCGCCGTCGAGCACGGCGCTGAATGCGAGACGGTCGCCCGCGATCGGGGTCGCCTCGATCTTCGCGCTGCGGCCGGCGATCGTGAGCGTGCCGCTCACGCGCTGGAACTGCTGGCGCAGGTCCAGCCGGTACTGTCCGGTCTCGCCGTAGCGGCCTTCCCAGATCCCGTTGACGAATGCCGGCACCACCCACAGGTACAGCGTGCTGTAGGGCGGACCGTAGGACTTTTCGGGTACCGGAATCTTCACCTGGGCATCCGCTTGCCAGTCGCCCATGCCGAAATCGTGCGACACGATACGGGTGCCCGGACGCAGTTCGGAGGCGAGCCGTGGCCGCAGCGCCATGTTGATGTGCGGCAGCAGGTACATCGTGATCACGGTGGCCGGCGTGAGATCGGTCTCGAACAGGTCCTGCCGCGAGAACTGCGCGCGCGCCGCAACGCCCAGACGCTTCGCCTCGTCGCTGGACAGTCTGACCAGATCGGGGTCGAGTTCGACGCCGATGCCGCGCGCGCCGCGCGTGCGCGCAGCCTCGATCACCACCCGGCCGTCGCCGGAGCCCAGGTCGATCAGGAAGTCGCGTTCGCCGACCTGGCCCAGGTCGAGCATCGCCTTGACCACCGGCCACGGCGTGGGCACGTAGGGCACCTTGACCGTGGGCTCGTCTGCCGGTGCCTGCGCATATAGAGCCGCGGCGGCAAGCCAGCCGGCGACCGCGACGGCAGCGACGGTGCACCGGCGCCGCCTGCTGTGTGGCCGTGCCGCGCCGTCGCACGCATCGACGATCGAACTGCCCTCAGAGACTGCCATCGGCCCGCCAAGCCATACGCGCGCCCCCGGCACGCCCTGCGGCGAGTGTATGACGGGGGCCGCCGCCGCGCAAAAAAAGAAGCCCGCCGAAGCGGGCTTCTTCTGCCGTCGCGAGGCGACAGCGGGTCGGCACACCGATGCTCAGGTGCTCTGACGCGCTGCCTCGTTGCCCAGCACGGGGTAGCGCACGTGCTCGACCAGTTCCTGCGTCTTGCGATCCGGCTCCGGCGTGAGCAGCGACACCACTATCAGCGTCAGCATCCCCGCGGGCATCCCGAAGATACCGGCCGAGATCGGCTGGATGCCGAACCACAGATCCATCTTCCACCCGGTCATCGCGGTGAAGAACGGATAGGTGGCGACCTGATAGAAGATGCATATGCCCAGTCCGACCAGCATGCCGGCGATCGCGCCGGCCTTGTTCGCCCGCTTCCAGAACACGCCGAGCACCAGAGCAGGGAAGAACGCCGAAGCCGCCAGCGAGAACGCCGCACCGACCAAGAACAGGATGTCTCCCGGGTTGAGCGAGGTCACGTAGGCTGCGATCAGCGCCACCACCAGCAGCAGGCCCTTGGCCATCGCCAGACGCTTCGACGTGGACGCGTTCGGGTCGATCATCTTGTAGTAGACGTCGTGCGACAGCGCGTTGGCGATGGTGAGCAGCAGGCCGTCCGCCGTGGACAGCGCCGCCGCAAGACCGCCGGCTGCGACCAGACCCGAGATCACGTACGGCAGACCGACGATCTCCGGTGTGGCGAGCACGATGATGTCCTGACCGAGCGTGATCTCGGCCAGCTGCACGATGCCGTCCATGTTGACGTCCACCACCGACAGCAGCCGCGGATCGACCTTGCTCCACGCCGCCACCCACGCCGGCAGATCGGCAAACTTGTCGCCGACCAGCTGGGTGTAGATGTCGAACTTCGCCAGCACCGCCAGCGCCGGCGCGGTGAAGTAGAGCAGGAAGATGAAGAACAGCGACCAGAACACGGAGTTGCGCGCCTCACGCACCGACGGCGTCGTGTAGTAGCGCATCAGGATGTGCGGCAGCGCCGCGGTGCCAACCATCAGGCAGAACACCAGCGTGAGGAAGTTCAGCCTTGCCGTGTTGCGCGCCTCCTCGGTCGCCCCGGGGAAGGGCGTGGCGTGCGGCCGGGGCGCGGCAGCGCGGGCATTGTTCGCGTTGCGCGCGGCGGTCCACGCCGTACGCGCCGCGTCCGCACTGGCCGGCCACGCCGCCAGTGCCTTCTCCGCCGCAGCGACGTCGTTCGCCGGCGCGTTCGCACCCTTGAGATCGGCGACCTTCTGCTGCAGTTCGGCGCGGCCCTTCTCCCACGACTCGGGCAGGCCCTTGATGCGCGCGTCCATCGCAGCGGCGCGCTCGCGGAAGATCTTGCGCACCTCGAGCTCTTTCGGGTCGGCGGTGAGCTCCTTCTCGCGCTCGGTCACCTTCTGCAGCACCGTGCCGTAGACCGCCTGCGGCACCGGGATGCCGGTGTGCTTGTAGGCGAGCATCACCACGGGGATCATGTAGGCGATGATCAGAATGATGTACTGCGCGACCTGGGTCCAGGTCACTGCCCGCATGCCGCCGAGGAACGAGCAGACGAGAATCCCGAGCAGCCCGACGAACACGCCGACGGTGAACTCCAGCCCGGTGAAGCGTGCGGTGATCAGGCCGACACCGTAGATCTGCGCGACGACATACACGAACGAAGCGAGGATTGCCGCCAGCACCCCGATCGAACGCACGATGTTGCCGCCGTAGCGCTCGCCGAGAAAGTCCGGAATGGTGAACTGGCCGAACTTGCGCAGATACGGCGCGAGAAACAGCGCGACCAGCACGTAGCCGCCCGTCCAACCCATGATGAAGGCGAGGCCGTCGTAGCCCTGGATGTACAACCCCCCCGCCATGCCGATGAACGAGGCCGCTGACATCCAGTCCGCACCGGTGGCCATGCCGTTGAACACCGCCGGAACGCGCCGGCCCGCCACGTAATACTCGGACAGGTCGCTGGTGCGGCTCATGATGCCGATGCCGGCATACAGGCCGATGGTGGCGAGCAGGAACAGATACCCGAGGAACTTGTTCGGCACCCCGGCCATCTCGAGGATGGCGATGCCGATCAGGAAGATGAAGAAGCCGCCGGTGTAGAACGTGTAGTACTTGCGCAGCTGCTGGGTGAACGCCTTCTGCGAGAACGCTGCGGCACTCATTCGTCATCTCCTTCGGCCACGCCGTACTCGACGTCGAGCCGGTTCATGTACCACGCGTAGAACCCGATCACGAACAGGTAGACGATCAAGGCTCCCTGTGCGGCCATGTAGAAGCCGAACGGAAAGCCTGCGATGACGATCTCGTTGAGTTCGCGCGCGAAGTAGCTGCACACGAAAGTCGCTACGAACCATAGTGCGAGCAGGATCGCCGTGATCCTCAGGTTCTTGTTCCAGTACTGCTGATGGCGTTCAGTGAGCTGCATGGTGTTCTCCTTGTTGACCCCACTGCCCGTGGCGCACGCGCGCGTACGTCCACCTCCCGCAGATGCACGACACCCCCCGTGTCTCGCGCGCGCCGATGGCTGAACCATCGACGACGCGCCCGGCAATGCCGGGCTGCACCCTGCAGGCCTCTGTGCCCTGCCCCTCAGCGTGTGTCTTCCGCGGCGCGGCAGGGCGAACCCTTCCCCTTCGCGTGCATTGTGACCCCAGGGTTACGGACGAGTCAACCGCAGGAAAACGCTCGTCGCCAGTCAGGAACGCCTGCCGCATTGCAGCAAGTCTCTGCCCGCTCACTGCGGCATCCGCTCGCTCGCGATGCGCAGCACGAGATAGACCTTGGCCACATACAGGCCGAACCAGACGAAGGCGACCAGCGCGAACGAAGCGAGCCCCACGTGCTGGTCGACGACGAAGCGCGGCAGCAGCCAGCGGGCGGCCTTGCGCACCGGCCCGGTCATGATCGCCAGCACCCGGTAGAACACGTTGGTGTCGCGGTGCGGGCCGGCCAGCATCGCCAGCACGCCCTGCCCGAGCAGCGCCATGCCGGCGACCTCGGCCACCGCCTTGAGCACGACCACCACGTTGTAGAGCGCAACCAGGGTAGTCACGGTTCACCGTCATGCGCAGGCGCACTGGCGGTGCGGGACGCGGCGCGCCCCGGTCGCTGCCGCCGCGCCGTCCACGCTCAGTTCTGATCGGCCTTGATGCCGACCTGCTGCACGATCTTCTGCCAGCGCGCGATCTCGCTGCGCAGGTGCTGGTCGTAGGCTTCGGGAGTCGAGCCGACCGGCTCGGCGCCCTGGCTGGACAGGCTCTCGCGCACCTTCGGATCCTGCAGCGCCTTGGCCAGCGCGGCGTTCAGCGTCTTCACCGCGGCCGCAGGCATGTTTGCCGGACCGAGCATGCCGAATGCGGACGAGACCTCATAGCCGGGGAAGCCCTGCTCGGCGATGGTCGGCACGTCGGGCAGCGCCGGCGAGCGCTTCGTGCTGGTGACGCCGAGCGCGCGCAGCTTGCCCGCCTTCACGTGCGGCACGAACACGGTCATCGTCGCCGCCATCAGCGTGACGTGCCCGGCCACCACGTCGGTGATCGCCTGGCCGGAGCCCTTGTAGGGGATGTGCACCATCTGCAGTCCGGCGCGCGAGGACAGCAGTTCGGTGGCGAGGTGGCCGACGGTGCCGGCGCCCGAGGTGGCGTAGTTGAGCTTGCCCGGGTTCTTCTTCGCCAGCGCAACGAGCTCCTTCAACGACTTCACCGGCAGCGTGGGGTGCGCGACGATCATCGTCGGCACGTCGGCGGCGATGCCGATCGGCGTGAAGTCCCTGATGCTGTCGTACGGCATCTTGGTGAACAGCGCCGGATTGAACACGTGCGCGGCGGAGACGAAGCCGACGGTGTAGCCGTCGCTCGGCGACTTCGACAGCACCTCGGTGCCCAGCATGCTGCCGGCGCCGCCGCGGTTCTCGATGATGAACTGCTGGCCGAGAACCTCGCTCATCCGGCCAGCGATCGAGCGTGCGATGATGTCGGTATTCCCGCCCGGCGGAAACGGAATGATCATGCGGATCGGCTTGGCCGGATAGGTCTGGGCGTGGGCGGCCGGTGCGAACGCGCCGGCAACGGCAACGGCGAAGGTGACGACCAGCGCGGCACCGGCCGACTGTGGCTGCGAAGACATGCAGGAATCCTCTCCAGTTGGGGTCCGCATCTGCAGGACCGTGCCGCGCGCCGCTCGCGGGCGGGCACTGTCGCGATGATGCGGTTCGGTTCTACAGCCAGCGGCGCGGGCGCCGGCTGGCTTGGGGTTGCCGCCAGCGGCGCGAACACCCGCTGGCTTGACGTCTCGACAAGCAGCGTGCATGCCCGCTGGCTGAAAAAGCCTGCGATTCTGACGCCATTCCGGCCGTGCCGCAAGGTTTCCGTCAGGCTGCCCGGTTCGACCCCATGCGGGCGGCCGGCGCGCGCAGCGCCCGGGCTCAGGGGCGTCGGAACGGCGCGCCGAACTGCGCTGCCCGGCGAGCCACCCGCGCGAGCGTCAGCGGTTCCTTGAGGGGTGCCATCTCGGCGCCGGTCGACACCCGCCCGACCGCCTCCTCCCCGCGCATCTCGGCACGCAGCTCGTGGCGAATGCGCTTGCCGTCGACGTCGAGCAGCAGCACGACCCGCATCTCGTTGCCGACCATCTCGGCGAACTGCAGCGTCGCCGCACGGCCGCCGACACTGACCGTGCCGGTCAGCAGCTGGAAGCGCTGCTCGAGGTCGAGCTCGACTGCGACCGGCTGCGCCTGCCCGGCGAGCGGCATGCGCCCCTGCCAGCGCCCGGCGCCCTGCCCCGGGACCACCCAGACGTAGATGTAGGCGATGCCGGGTGTGCCGACCTTCTTCTCCGGCACCTCGAGCATGATCCGCTCGTCGGGCAGCCAGTCGTCGAAGTGGTAATCGTGAGTGACCACCCGTGCGCCAGGACGCAGCTCGAGCAGCAGCTTCGGCCGCGCCATCATGTTGACTTCGGGCAGCAGGTACATGGTCACCACGTCGGCCTTCGACAGGTCGGTGTCGAAGATGTCGCGCACGAAGAACTGCGCGCGATCGCTCACGCCCGCCCGGGCCGCGGCCGCGTTCGCGTAGCGCACGAGTTCCGGATCGAGATCCACGCCGAAGCCGCGCGCACCGAGCTTCGCTGCGGCAGTGATGTTGATGCGCCCGTCGCCCGAGCCCAGATCGATCACCACGTCCTTCGCGCTGACCCGACCCATGCGCAGCATCTCGTCGACCACCCGCTGCGGTGTGGGCACGTACGGAGACGAGTCGTGGCGAACGATGCGCTCTTCAGGGGCGGGGCGCGACTGCGCCGCGGCAGGCCGCGGCAGGCCTGCGAGCACGCCGACG
>CANGUQ010000226.1 GCA_947456915.1 Betaproteobacteria bacterium | reverse complement strand
GCGCGCTCGAAGCCGACGAGTTCGCCAATCCCGGGTTGCTGTGGGTGGAGCGCGGGGCGAAACTGTGGCGCGAGGCGGCCGGGCGCGACCAGCGCTCGTGCGCGAGCTGCCACGGCGACGCAGCGCAGTCGATGCGCGGAGCCGCTACCCGCTACCCGCAGCTCGATGCGGGACGTGCGCGCGGCGCCGACGCCGCTTCGCCGCAGGCCGCAGCCGCCCCGCAGCTGATCAATCTGGAAGGCCGCATCCGCCAGTGCCGCAGCGAGCGGCAGCGCGGCGAGCCGCTGGATCACGAGTCCGACGCGCTGCTTGCGCTGACCGCCTACGTCGCTCATCAGTCGCGCGGTCTGCCGGCACGACACGAGATCGACCCCGGGCTGCAGCCGTTCTTCGAGCGCGGCCGTGCGTTCTACAACACGCGCGTCGGGCAGCTCAATCTCGCCTGCACGCACTGCCACGATTCGAACTGGGGTCGTCTGCTCGGCCCCGAGACAATCAGCCAGGGCCACGGCAACGCCTATCCCGCCTACCGTCTGGAGTGGCAGGGGCTGGGTTCGCTGCACCGCCGTTTCCGCAGCTGTCTGTCCGGCGTGCGCGCCGGGATGTTTCCGTACGGGGCGCCGCAGTACCTCGAACTCGAACTCTACCTCTCGTGGCGCGGCAGCGGACTGCCGGTCGAGTCGCCGGGCGTGCGGCGCTAGCCGGCAGGCGGGGCGGTCACCGGCCGCCGAGGCGCTCGAGCACCTCGAAGTCGTAGGCGAGCGCCTGCGCCGGCCCGGCCTCGACGCGCTCGTGCCGGGTCGACGCGAACAGCGCCCGATCGATCTGCGGCATCACCACGTCGCCGTCGACGTGCGCATCGACGGTGGTCAGGTAGATGCGCTGCGCGAGCGGCAGCGCCTGCGCGAACAGTTCGGCCCCGCCGATCACGAACGGCTCGTCATCGGCACGGCTCGCGGCGAGCGCGTCGGCGAGCGAGTGCACGATGATCGCGCCCGGCGCCCCGTAGCGCGGATCGCGGGTGACGATCACCGTGGTGCGCCCCGGCAGCAGGCGTCCGATCGACTCGAACGTGCGCCGGCCCATGATGATGTGATGGCCCATCGTGATGCGGCGAAAGCGTGCCAGTTCCGAGGGCAGATGCCAGGGCATCGCGTTGTCGCGACCGATCACCCGGTTGCGGGCCATCGCGACGATCAGCGACGGTGGGGCGCTCATCGAGGCATCGCTCCGGTCACCGTCGTGGCGCCGTGCGCGCAGCGTCGCCCGGCTGCTGCGCGCAGGCGGCGCACGGTCGCGGGAACGCGTCCCCCGTCTGCGCTCGAGCGGCGATCGGCCAGCGTGCTCAAACGGCGATCGGCGCCTTGATCGCCGGCCACGGGTCGTAGTTCTCGAGCGTGAAGTGCTCGTAGCGGAACGCGTACAGATCGCGCACTGCGGGATCGAGACGCATCCGCGGCAGCGGGCGCGCGGTACGCCGCAGCTGCTCGTTCGCCTGTTCGAGGTGGTTGAGATAGAGGTGCGCGTCGCCCAGCGTGTGGACGAACTCGCCGGGCTGCAGATCACACACCTGCGCGACCATCATCGTGAGCAGCGCGTAGGAGGCAATGTTGAACGGCACGCCGAGAAACACGTCGGCGCTGCGCTGGTACAGCTGGCAGGAGAGCCTGCCGTCCGCGACGTAGAACTGGAACAGCGCGTGGCAGGGCAGCAGCGCCATCTGCTCGAGTTCGCCGACGTTCCACGCCGAGACCACCAGCCGGCGCGAGTCGGGGGTGCGCCGGATCTGCTCGACGATCTGCGTCAGCTGATCGATCGTGCGGCCGTCCGGTGCGGTCCAGCTGCGCCACTGCCTGCCGTAGACCGGACCGAGGTCGCCGTCGGCGCGCGCCCACTCGTCCCAGATCGTGACGCCGTGCTGCTGCAGGTAGCGCACGTTGGTGTCGCCCTGCAGGAACCACAGCAGTTCGTGGATGATCGACTTGAGGTGCAGCTTCTTCGTGGTGACCAGCGGGAAGCCTGCCGCCAGATCGAATCGCATCTGCCAGCCGAACAGGCTGAGCGTGCCGGTGCCGGTGCGATCGGGCTTGCGGTGTCCGCGCTCCAGGATTGCGCGCATCAGTTCGTGGTACTGCTGCATCGGCGTGGGCGGTCGGAGGAATGCCAGGGAGCCGGATTCTACGGCGACTCAGCGCGCGCCGGCGGGGCGCGGCTTCGCCAGCAGCTGCTCCAGCTCGGCGAGCCTGTTCTCGTCGACCAGCCGCTGCACCGCGGCGAGCGTGCGCTTGAGCGCCTCGCGCCGCTCGGGCGTCATCGCCCGGTTCCACAGCGGGCCCAGCCGGCGAGCGTCGCGCTCGAACGCGCCGAACACCTGCTCGTACGACTCCAGCCCGGGCAGCGATTCGCCCGCGCGCGCGATCAGGATCAGTCCGAGCGTGTCGGCCGCGATGTCGCGCGACTGATCGCTGTTGCCGAGCATGAAGGCCGGGCCGAGCAGGGCGGCGAAGGGACCGATCACGGCGGCGCCCACGCCGCTGCCGGCGAGCAGCAGCCACTGGTTGGCGGCGCTGAACCGCGGGTCGGAGCTCATCGCCGCGGCCACACCGTGCGAGGCCAGCGCGGCGAAGTCGCTGCGGGTGCGCACGTGTGCCCACGTTCCGGACACCACGCGCGCTTCGCCGCGGCCGGCGCCGAAACCGGGCAGCGTGGTGTCCTGCAGGTAGACCGTGGTGAAGTTGACCGGGCACACGCGATCGGGGCGAAGGTCGAACGTGCGCACGGCCTTCGCACGATCGGCCACCACCAGACGCACCCGTCCGCTCCCGGCCGCGCCAGCCTGTATCTGCGCATCGATGTCGCGCTGGGTGGTGTCACGGTTCACGGTGAGCTCGCCCACGCTGAGCACGCTCGCGCCTGCCGGCACACCGGCCACCTGGGCCGGGCTGCCGCCGCGCACCTGGAACGCGCGGATCTCGTCGTCCAGACCATAGAACCCGCGCCACGTGTCGCGCACATCGGCACGCACCCAGTTCGCGCGCGCGAAGCGGATGCCCAGATCGGCAGCCGGCGCGGGGCAGAACGGTGCGGCTGCCCGGGTGAGTTCGTAGGCGATGTCGTTGAGCCGCGTCTCCTTCGCGAGATTGGACACCTTCTCGTCGAGGGTGATCGTGGCGCAGCCGGCCGTCATGAATGCGGTAGCGGCGAACGCGGCCGTCCGCAGCCTGCGCCCGGCCGCGATCAGCATGCGCGAGGCGAGCGGGCGATCGGTCAGAGGCAGCATGCGCGAGGCGAGCGGGCGATCGGTCAGGGGCAGCATGCGCGAGCCGAGCGAGCCTTCGGACAGGCTCATCATGCGCGTGCGCCGTTGCGGCCGTCGCGATCCGCGGCAGGGCGTGCGGCGTGCCGATGCCGCGCGCGGCATGCGTCCGTTGTCATCACTTCAACAGTGGCCATGTCCGTGCGAATCGTGCGTGTGGCGGCGCCGCAACGGCGCTCCAGCGAGGGGTTGTCGGCGGCACACCCAGCGCCGGAGTGTGCCATGAACGCACTCGGCCTCGGCAGCACGATCACTGGCGTGCGTGCGACGCATGCCCCGGCGGCTGTCAGCATTGCTGCGGCACGCTGCCCGAGGCTGGTCCGATCGTCGCCGGCATCGCCTGCGGTCGGTGTCCGGCATCACCTTCGGCTGTCGCAGCACGGGAGCCGGCGGGTGCTGCCGGTGTGCTCCCGCGTGACCGTGCAGGGTGACCGTCCGCGGGCCGGGCTGCGCAGGGCGAGCGGCGCGGGAGGCACGGCGCGGCGAGCGCTGCGCAGGATCGAGGGCGCAGGATCGATAAAACGACGGAACGGGATCGACAGAACGGGATCAACGGGACAGCATCGATGGGACAGCATCGACGGGACAGCATCGACGGGACAGCATCGACGGCGCAGGCTCGACCCTGCAGGATCGACGGCACGGGAGAACGGGTGCGCAGCGGCGCGAGGGGCTGCGGGGACGCGATGGTAGACTTCGGCGCTCGCCTTGACTGTCAGACCCCATGTCCGGAAGCACGCTCGGCACGCTGTTCACCGTCACCTCCTTCGGCGAAAGCCACGGGCCCGCCATCGGCTGCGTGGTCGATGGCTGTCCTCCGGGGCTCGCACTCACCGAGGCCGACATCCAGATCGAACTTGACCGGCGCAAGCCGGGCACCTCGCGCCATGTCACCCAGCGGCGCGAGGAGGACGTGGTCGAGATCCTGTCCGGCGTGTTCGAAGGCGTGACCACCGGAACGCCGATCGGCCTGCTGATCCGCAACACCGACGCGCGCAGCAAGGACTACTCGAAGATCAAGGACACCTTTCGTCCCGGTCACGCCGACTACACCTACTGGCAGAAATTCGGCGTGCGCGACTATCGCGGCGGCGGGCGGCAGTCGGCGCGCGAGACGGCCGTGCGCGTGGCGGCCGGGGCGATCGCGAAGAAGTGGCTGCACAGCCGCTACGGAGTGACCGTACGCGGTCACATGTCGCAGCTCGGCCCGATACCGCTCGCCTTCAAGTCGTGGGAAGGGGTGTACGACAACCCGTTCTTCTGCGCCGATCCGTCGGCGGTCCCCGAACTGGAGGCGTTCATGGACCGCCTGCGCAAGTCGGGCGATTCCTGCGGTGCGAAGATCACCACCGTGGCCAGCGGTGTACCGGTAGGCTGGGGCGAGCCGGTGTACGACAAGCTCGACGCCGACATCGCCTACAACATGATGAACATCAACGCGGTCAAGGGTGTCGAGATCGGCGCCGGCTTCGACGCAGTCACGCAGCCGGGTACCGTGCACGGCGACGAGATGACGCCCGAGGGCTTTCTGTCGAACAACGCAGGCGGGATACTCGGTGGTATCTCCACCGGGCAGGACATCGTCGTGCACGTCGCGGTGAAGCCGACCTCGTCGATCCGTCTGCCGCGTCGCTCGATCGACAGGAGCGGTGTGCCGGTGATCGTCGAGACCACCGGGCGCCACGATCCATGCGTGGGCATTCGCGCCACGCCGATCTGCGAGGCAATGCTCGCCCTGACGCTGATCGACCACGCGCTGCGCCATCGCGCACAGAACGCAGACGTGCAGACGACGACGCCGCGCATCGCTGCGCTCGCGCCGGCGGCCGCCTCCGGCGCTGCCGCGTTGCCGTTGCCGCCGCGCGAGAACGCCGATCCCTCGGAAGCCTGACCCGCGCCCGATGCCGGCGAAGCGCTACCGGCGCCCGGGGACACCGCGCGCCGCAGCGCCACCACGCCGCATCGCCGCCCCGATCCCGGAAGGGCGGCCGCATCCGAAAAGGGGCCTGGCCCCTTTTTCGGTACGTTCGAACAGGAAAAGGGGCCTGGCCCCTTTTCCGTGTCGGGTGCTTCGGGTGCGGCGGGCGGGTAGCACGGGGATGCTGCGAGGCGGGCGGCGGTGAGTGCGCGGGCGACGCCGGTGTTCGCGCTGTGCGCGTTCTACTTCGCGTATTTCGCCTACGTCGGCGGTTTCACCCCGTATCTGAGCCTGTACTTCGAGTCGGTGGGCATGACGGCGGTGCAGATCGGGTTGCTGACCGGCGTGATGCAGGCGTCGCGGATGTTCGGGCCGATGCTGTGGGGCTGGCTCGCCGACCGGCGCAATGCACGCATGCGTCTGGTGCGGCTCACCTCGGCGGCCGGCGCGCTGGGCTTCGCCGGTCTCTACGTCGAGCAGAGTTTCGCCGGGATGTTCGTCGTCCTCGCGCTGATGAGCTTCTTCACCAGTGCAGCGATGCCGCTCGCGGAATCGACGACCTTCGCCCACGTTCACGGTGATACCGGCCGCTATGCGCGGATCCGGCTGTGGGGGTCGGTCGGCTTCATCGCGGCGGTGGTCGGTGTCGGCTACCTGCTCGACCACGTCACGCTTCGCACGTGGCTGATCGTGATCGCCACGGTCTACCTCGTGTCGGTGGCGAGCGCCTGGCAGGTGCCGGAGGCTGCACGCGTGCGCGCCACCAGCGCGACCGTTGCCGCGCGCACGATCCTCGCGCGCCCGGAGGTGCTGGGCCTGTTCGCCGCCTGCTTCCTGATGGCCACGGCGCACGGTGCCTACTACGCGTTCTACTCGGTGCATCTGGTCGACCACGGCTACAGCAAGTCGGCGGTGGGCTGGCTCTGGGCGCTGGGTGTCCTCTGCGAGGTCGCGGTGTTCTGGTGGATGCCGCAGCTCGTGCAGCGCTTCGGTCTGTATCGCGTGCTGGTCACGAGCTTCGTGCTGGCGGTGGTGCGCTTCCTGATGATCGGCTGGCTCGCGCACTCCGCGTTCGCCGTGCTGCTCGCGCAGACCTTTCACGCGGCGACCTTCGGCGCCTATCACGCCGCGGCGATCGGGCTGATCCATCGCTGGTTCGCCGGACCGCATCAGGCG
>CANGUQ010000225.1 GCA_947456915.1 Betaproteobacteria bacterium | reverse complement strand
GGTACCCCCGACCCGGTCTCGTACGCGGCCGCCGGCAGGAGGCGCCGGCTCGGCGAGTCGACAGCGGCACACACGCCGGCTGCACGCTCGCTCCGCCAGAGGCACGTACGCCGCTGCCGGCCACCTGCGCGGCCGCGACCACCGCCGACGTTTCCGCAGCCAGCACCGCCGGGGCATCCGACCCGCGGGGAGAGTTCTTCGACCATGCGAATACTGCTGTTGGGCCCCCCGGGGGCAGGCAAGGGCACCCAGGCCACGTTCCTGCGCAGCCGTTTCGGTATCCCGCAGATCGCCACGGGCGACATGCTGCGTGCCGCCGTCAAGGCGGGCACGCCGCTCGGGCTTGCAGCGAAGAAGGTGATGGACGCCGGCGAACTGGTCTCCGATGACCTGATCATCGGGCTGGTCAAGGACCGCCTGCTGCAACCTGATTGCACGAAGGGCTATCTGTTCGACGGCTTTCCGCGCACGATCCCGCAGGCCGACGCGATGCGCGCCGCCGCGGTGACGATCGACCACGTGCTCGAGATCGCGGTCGACGACGAAGAGATCATCCGGCGCGCGACCGGACGGCGGGTCCACCCCGGCTCGGGGCGTACCTATCACGTGCTGTACGCGCCGCCGAAGACTGCGGGTGTGGACGATGTCACGGGCGAACCGCTGATCCAGCGCGACGACGACAAGGAAGAGACGGTGCGCAACCGCCTCGATGTCTACCGGCGGCAGACGCGCCCGCTGGTCGACTACTACCAGCAGTGGGCCCGATCGGGTGCGGCCGGAGCGCCGCGCTACGCCTGCGTGCCCGGCATCGGTGCCGTAGAGGCGGTCGGCCAGCGGCTGCTGGCGGCGATCGACGCATCGGCGACCTGAGCAGGGCGGGCCCGAGGCGATGCCGCGCAACGTGTTCTACGCCCAGTCCGGCGGCGTCACCGCCGTGATCAACGCCTCGGCAGCCGGCGTGATCGAGACTGCGCGCGCGAACCGCGCACGCATCGGACGCGTCTATGCGGGCCATGACGGCATCCTCGGCGCGCTCGCCGAAGATCTGATCGATACCAGCGGCGAGCGCGCCTCCGCGATCGTCGGGCTCACCCACACTCCGGGCGGCGCGTTCGGCTCGGCGCGCTACAAGCTCAAGGGTCTGGCGGAGCATCGCGCGCACTACGAGCGGCTGATCGACGTGTTCCGCGCGCACGACATCGGGTACTTCCTCTACAACGGCGGCAATGACTCTGCCGACACCTGCCTGAAGGTGGCGCAGCTCGCGCGCGAACTCGGCTATCCGCTGACCTGCGTGCACATCCCCAAGACGATCGACAACGACCTCGCGGGAACCGACTGCTGCCCGGGCTTCGGCTCGGTGGCGAAGTACGTCGCCACCTCGATGCGCGAGGCGGCGTTCGACGTGGCGTCGATGGCGCGCACCTCGACCTCGGTGTTCGTGCTCGAGGTGATGGGCCGGCACGCGGGCTGGATCACTGCCGCGGTCGGACTCGCCGAAGACGAGGAGCACCCGATCCCGCTGCTGCTGCTGCTGCCGGAGGTGCGGTTCGACGAACCGCGCTTTCTCGCCGCCGTGGCACGACTCGTGAAGATGCACGGCTACTGCTGCATCGGCGTCTCGGAAGGCCTGCGCGGCGCCGACGGCGGTTTCCTCTCCGAGAGCGGCCTTCACGACTCGTTCGGCCACGCGCAACTGGGCGGTGCCGGCGAGCTGATCGCGAAGCTCACGCGCGACCGGCTCGGGCTCAAGTACCACTGCGCGCTCGCCGACTACCTGCAGCGCTCGGCGCGGCACATCGCGTCGCGCACCGATCTCGAGCAGGCGTATGCGGTGGGCCGCGCCGGTGTGCTCGCCGCACTGGCGGGCCAGAACGCGGTGATGGTCTCGATCGTGCGCACCGCCGATCAGCCCTACCGATGGACGCTGTCGCACACCCCGCTCGCGCGCGTGGCCGGGCGCGAGCGGATGGTCCCACGCAGCTTCATCCGGCGCGACGGCTTCGGCATCACTGCGCGCGCGCGCACCTACCTGCAGCCGCTGATCGAAGGCGAGGCGCCGCCCCCGTTCCGACGCGGGCTGCCACGCTTCACCCGACTGGCCAACCGCCGCGTGCCCCGGAAGCTCGCCGCCTATTCACTCTGAACCGGCGCGGCCGGCACTGTCGGGCCGACCGCTGCCTCATCGTCCGTAACGCAGTCCTTCAATCGTCGTCAATGTTCGAGACACTCTGAGCAGGGAGCACCCGATGTCAGCAGCACTGTTGTTCGCCTTGGCATGTTCGGTCTGCGCGATCCTCTACGGGGTCGTGTCCACGCAATGGATTCTCAGGCAGCCGTCGGGCAACGACCGCATGCGCGAGATCGCCGCTGCGATCCAGGCAGGCGCCAGCGCCTACCTCAACCGCCAGTACACGACGATCGCCATCGTCGGCGCAGTGCTGTTCGTGCTGATGGGGATCGCGCTGTCGTGGCTCACCGCGTTCGGCTTCCTGATCGGCGCCGTGTTCTCCGGCGCGGCCGGCTACATCGGCATGAACGTGTCGGTGCGCGCCAACGTGCGGACCGCGCAGGCGGCTTCGGTCGGGCTCAACGAGGCGCTGGCCGTAGCCTTCCGCGGCGGAGCCATCACCGGCATGCTGGTGGTCGGACTGGGCCTGCTGTCGGTGACCGGCTATTACGCGATCCTGATGGGCATGGGCTACGACCTGCAGAAGGAAGTGCTCAACGCGATGGTCGGGCTCGCCTTCGGCAGTTCGCTGATCTCGATCTTCGCGCGTCTGGGTGGCGGTATCTTCACCAAGGGCGCGGACGTGGGCGCCGACCTGGTGGGCAAGGTGGAGGCCGGCATCCCCGAGGACGATCCGCGCAACCCGGCGGTGATCGCCGACAACGTCGGCGACAACGTCGGCGACTGCGCCGGCATGGCGGCCGACCTGTTCGAGACCTACGCCGTGACGGTGATCGCGACGATGCTGGTAGGCGCGATCTTCATGGATTCGCTGGGCCCGAACGCGGTGCTCTACCCGCTGGTGCTCGGTGGCGCCTCGATCATCGCCTCGATCATCGGCTGCTTCTTCGTCAAGGCAAGCCCGGGCGGCAAGATCATGAACGCGCTGTACAAGGGCGTGGTGGTGGCCGGCGTGCTGTCGGCGATCGCCTTCTACCCGATCACCACCTCGATGATGGCCACTGCCGAGACCGGACCGATGGCGCTCTACCTGTGCGCGCTGATCGGACTGGTGCTCACCGCGGCAATGGTGGTGATCACCGAGTACTACACCGCGACCGAGTACGCGCCGGTGCGGCACGTCGCGCAGGCCTGCACCACCGGCCACGCCACCAACATCATCGCCGGCATCGGCATCTCCATGAAGTCGACGGCAGCCCCGGTGATCGCCGTGTGTCTGGCCATCTGGGGAGCCTACGAACTGGCAGGCCTCTACGGCATTGCAGTATCGGCTACCGCGATGCTGTCGATGACCGGCGTGATCGTGGCGCTCGATGCCTACGGGCCGATCACCGACAACGCCGGCGGTATCGCAGAGATGTCGGAAATGCCGAAGTCGGTACGTGACATCACCGACCCGCTGGATGCAGTCGGCAACACCACCAAGGCGGTGACCAAGGGCTATGCGATCGGTTCGGCCGGCCTGGCGGCACTGGTGCTGTTCGCCGACTATACGCACAAGCTGGAAGTGACCAACCCGGGCGTGGCGTTCACCTTCAACCTGTCCGACCCGATGGTGATCATCGGTCTGTTCATCGGCGGCCTGATTCCGTTCCTGTTCGGCGCGATGGCGATGGAGGCGGTGGGCCGATCGGCCGGAGCGGTCGTCGTCGAGGTGCGCCGCCAGTTCAAGGAAATCCCCGGCATCATGGAGGGGACGGGCAAGCCGCAGTACGACCGCGCAGTCGACATGCTGACCAAGGCCGCGATCAGGGAAATGATGATTCCCTCGCTGCTGCCGGTGCTAGTGCCGATCCTGGTCGGTTTCCTGCTCGGCCCGATCGCGCTCGGCGGCCTGCTGATGGGAACCATCGTCACCGGGCTGTTCGTTGCAATCTCGATGACCACTGGCGGCGGTGCGTGGGACAACGCCAAGAAGTACATCGAGGAAGGCCACCATGGCGGCAAAGGCTCCGACGCGCACAAGGCGGCAGTGACCGGCGACACCGTGGGCGACCCGTACAAGGACACTGCGGGCCCGGCCGTGAACCCGCTGATCAAGATCATCAACATCGTCGCGCTGCTGATCGTGCCGCTGCTGCCGGTCACGCAGGCGGCGACTGCTCCTGCGGCGAGCGCGCCGGCAGCCGCACCCGCCAGCGCCACCGCCGAGCCTGCGGTGAGCGCGCGTTTCCTGTTCGAGACCGGGGTCGCGCAACTGCCCGCGGAAGCCGCCGAGCAGGTGAAGCTGCTTGCCGTGACGGCAGGGCTCAACCCGGCACGGCAGTTGATGATCTCCGGTTTCCACGACGCCTCGGGCGACGCAGTCAGGAATGCCGAGCTGGCCAGGGCCCGCGCCGAGGCCGTTCGCGACGCTCTGGCCGCTGCGGGCGTCGATGGCAAGCGACTCGTGCTGGAGAAACCGCAACAGATGATGGGCGGCTCGGATCCGGCGCTTGCGCGCCGCGTCGACGTCTGGATGCGCTAGCCAGCCGATGCACGCTGCGGCGCTGCGGGCCGCAGGCGCAGCTACTGCAGAGCCGGCCGAGTGCCGGCTCTTTTTTCGTGCCTGCGGCGGACGCTCAAGCCGGGCGCCGCAGCGCCGATAACGGATCATCCAGCAATCCCCGCGTGGCCAGCCGTGTTGCGGCGGCTACCGCACGCAGCCGTGCGCGCGCGGCGCCGGCGGCAGATCGCGGTATCCTGTGGCCACTACTGCGGTTCCGCCGTCGGTGCATCCGCCCCCGGATACCGGCGAGCACAGTGCCGGCCGGCCCAGCCCCGGCGAACGCAGCTCCCGAAGGCACACCCAGTGATCTATCAACTCGCAGAACACAGCGTAGTGGCCGATGGCGAACACTTCGTCGCCGACAACGCGACCGTGGTCGGGTCCGTGCGCCTGGGCCGCGGCGCGTCGGTCTGGTTCGGTGCGGTGGTGCGTGGCGACAATGACCTGATCACGATCGGCGAAGGCTGCAACATCCAGGACGGCAGCGTGCTGCACGCCGACCCTGGCATGCCGCTCACGCTCGCGCGCCACGTCACGGTCGGCCACATGGTGATGCTTCACGGCTGCACGGTCGGCGAGGGCAGCCTGATCGGAATTCGCAGTGTCATCCTCAACCGTGCGGTGATCGGCCGGCGCTGTCTGGTGGGCGCCGGATCGCTGATTCCCGAAGGCAAGACCTATCCCGACGGCGTGCTGATCCTCGGCACGCCCGGCAAGGTCGTGCGTGAATTGTCCGATGAGGAAATCGCCTACATCGAATCGATTGCGCGCCACTACATCGACAATGCGCAACGCTATCGCAGCGGCCTGCGAATCATGGCCGCACCAGCCGCCCCGGCGGCGCTGCCGGTCTGACCTGCAGCTGCGCGCATCCGACGCCCTGCCCCCCCTTCGCCGCACACGACCCAGCGATGGCCCAACCGCCCGACTCCGGCTCTTCCGGCAGCACACCCGCCGGCAATGAGCGCGGGGTGCCGATGCTGGGCCAGGACACCACGCTGCGGCGAATGGCGACTGCCTCCACCTCCGGGAACGCGCTGTCGGCTGCCGCGGCCCGGATCTACACGCTGATCGGCGAAAAGGTCGCCGCGCCCACGCTGCAGAGGGCCAGCGGTCTGGACCCGACGGCACTCGGCGCGGCCCTGCAGGAGCTGGTCGACGCTGGTCTGCTCGCGGTCGAAGGCAAGGCCACGGAAGATCCGATGGACCTCGACTTCACCTCGCCGGAAGCGTTGCAGCTGCTGCAGGCCCAGGCCGCGCAGGTCAAGCAGGCGGAGGAGGAGGCCCGCAAGCGCGTCGAGGCCGAGCGCAAGGCCAGGGCGGCTGCCGAGGCACGCGTGAAGGCGGAGGCGGAAGCGAAGGCCCGCGCCGAGGCCGACGCCAAGGCGAACGCAGCCGCGCTGGCGCGCCTGAAAGCGGAGAAGGTTGCACGTGCGCAGTCCGAAACCGACATCAGTGCACGCGAAGGTGCGCTCAATCGCGCCGAGACCGAGGCGCGTACCCGCGCAGACAGCCTCGCCCAGGCCGAGGCAGAGGCGAAGACTCGCGCCGATGCCGTGCGCAAGGCCGAGGCTGACGCATCGCGCAGGCTGGTGATCGTGCAGCGCATGGAGGCCGAACTCAAGCGCAAGATGGCTGCGCTGGCGAGGCTCGACGCCGAGCGCAAGGCCAGGGCCGACAGCGAGGCGCGCGCGCGCGAGGTCCAGGTCGCGACCGAGCGAGCGGCTGCGGCCGCACTGGCCGAGTCCGAGCG
>CANGUQ010000224.1 GCA_947456915.1 Betaproteobacteria bacterium | reverse complement strand
CGTCCCGAGCGGCGAGACTTTCGCGAACCACCATTCACGCACACGCATCCGAGAGGAAGCCCGCATGGCCAACGATCCGCTGAACACGCTGCGCGAGTTCAAGCTGAAGTCCGGCAAGACCGGCAAGATGTATTCCCTGAAAGCGCTCGAGGAGCAGGGATTCGGCAAGACCTCGCGCCTGCCGGTGAGCCTGCGCGTAGTGCTGGAATCGGTGCTGCGCAACTGCGACGGCGAACGCATCACCACCGACGTCGTCAAGGCGCTCGCTGGCTGGCAGCCGAATGCGGAGCGCAAGACCGAGCTGCCCTTCGTCCTCGCGCGCATCATGCTGCAGGACATGGCCGGCTTTCCGGCGCTGAACGACTTTGCCGCGATGCGTGCAGAGGCCAGACGCCAGAACTTCGACCCGACGAGGATCGAGCCGCTGGTGCCGGTCGATCTCGTGGTGGATCACTCGGTGGTGGTGGACGTACACAATTCCACCGACGCCCTTCGCCGCAACATGGAAATCGAGTTCGAGCGCAATGGCGAGCGCTACACGTTCCTCAAGTGGGCCAAGCAGGCGTTCTCCGGCATCCGTGTCGTACCTCCGGGCAACGGCATCTGCCACCAGGTCAATCTCGAGTACCTGTCGCGCGGTGTCTGGGAGAAGGACGGTGTGTACTACCCGGATTCCACCGTCGGCACCGATTCGCACACGACGATGGTCAACGCGATCGGCGTGCTGGCGTGGGGCGTGGGCGGCATCGAGGCCGAAGCGGCGATGCTGGGGCAGCCGTACTACTTCCTCGAGCCGGACGTGGTCGGCGTGCACATGAGCGGCAAGCTCAATCCGGGCGTCACCGCCACCGATCTGGTCCTCACGGTCACCGAACTGCTGCGCAAGACCAAGGTCGTCAACAAGTTCGTCGAGTACTTCGGCGAGGGCGCGAGTTCGCTGTCCCCGACCGACCGCGCCACCGTCGCCAACATGGCCCCCGACTACGGTGCGACCTGCGGCTTCTTCGCCATCGACGAGAAGACGCTCGAGTACTACCGCCTGACCGGCCGCGAGGAGCACTGCGACGCGATCGAGTCCTATCTCAAGGCGCAGGGCATGTTCGGCATCCCGCGCAAGGGCGACATCGACTACTCGCAGGTCGTGGAACTCGATCTGTCCACGGTGCGCCCCAGCGTCTCCGGCCCCAAGCAGCCCGAGGAGCGGGTCAATCTCGAAGCGATCAAGGCACGCTTCACCGAGCTGTTCGCAAAGCCGGTGGCGGAGAGCGGCTACAACAAGCCTGCTGCCGATCTGAGCCAGCGCTTCCCGGTGGCCAACCCGGCGATCGCGGACGTCGGGCACGGTGACATCGGCATCGCGGCGATCACCTCCTGCACCAACACCTCCAACCCGTGGGTGCTGCTGGCCGCCGGGCTGCTGGCGAAGAAGGCGGTGGAGAAAGGCATGAAGCCGCACCCGCGCGTGAAGACCTCGCTCGCGCCCGGGTCGAAGGTGGTGACCGCGTATCTGAAGGACTCGGGCCTGCTGCCCTATCTCGAGCAGCTCGGCTACCACGTCGTCGCCTACGGTTGCACCACCTGCATGGGTCTCGCCGGTCCGCTCGACAAGGATCTGGAAGAAGCGATCGTCAGGAACGACGTCATTGCGGCCGCCGTGCTCTCGGGCAACCGCAACTTCGAAGCGCGGGTACATCAGTCGCTGAAGGCCAACTTCCTGATGAGCCCGCCGCTGGTGATCGCGTTCGCGCTGGCCGGTACGGTGCTGATCGACATGGACAAGGATCCGATCGGCAACGACAAGGACGGCAAGCCGGTGTTCCTGAAGGACCTGTGGCCGACGCCGGCAGAGGTCGATGCCGTGATGCGGTTCGCCACCAACGTCGACAACTTCCGGCGCGAATACGGCGACCTCTCCGGCGCGAAGGACCTCTGGGAAGGCATCCCTGAAGCAAAGGGCGCCCTGTTCCAGTGGGACAGCAAGTCCACCTATCTGCTCGAGCCGCCGCTGTTCGAGGGCTTCAAGCGCACGCTGCCCGAGGTCGTCGACGTCAAGGGCGGACGGGCACTGGGCATCTTCGGCAACAAGCTCACTACCGATCACATCAGCCCGGTCGCGCCGATCCGCAAGGGCACGCTCGCCGGGGACTGGCTGGTCGCGGCCGGCAGCACCGATCTCTCGAGCTTCGGCTCGCGCCGCACCAACCACGAAGTGATGGTGCGCGGCGCCTTCGCCAACCCGCGGATCAAGAACCTGATGGTGCCCGGCTCCGAAGGGGGCGTGACCATTCACCAGCCCAGCGGCGAGAAGATGCAGATCTTCGAGGCGTCGATGCGCTACCAGAAGGACTCGGTGCCGCTGTTCGTGTTCGGCGGCGAGGAATACGGGACCGGCTCCTCGCGCGACTGGGCAGCGAAAGGCACCCAGATGCTGGGCATCAAGGTCGTGGTCGCGCGCGGCTACGAGCGCATCCACCGCTCCAACCTGGTCGGCATGGGCGTGCTGCCCTGCCAGTTCAAGGGCTCGGACAGCGTGCAGTCGCTCGGCATCACCGGCGAGGAAAGCTTCGACCTGCAGGGCGTTCAGGGCGGCAACCTGAAGCCGCTGCAGGACGTCACGCTGGTCATCCATCGCAAGGACGGCAGCACTCAGCACGTCACGGTGACGCTGCGGGTCGACTCGCCGATCGAGGTCGAGTACCTCAAGCACGGCGGCATCCTGCCCTTCGTGCTGCGCGAGCTGATGGCCGCCTGAGCATCCGTATCCGTCCGATCCCGGTTCCACCCGACCTGCTGAGTTCGTCATGACCCCACACGCCTTCGACACCTTGCGCGACTTCACGCCCTTCCCCGGCAAGACCGGCAAGTACCACTCGCTCGCCGCACTGGAGCAGGCCGGCCTGGGCAAGGTGTCGCGGCTGCCACGCTCGATCCGCGTGGTGCTGGAGGCGCTGGTCCGCCACTGTGACGGCAGGAAGGTGACTGCCGAGCACGTCAAGGCGCTCGCGGCGTGGCAGGCCAACGGCGCGCGGACGACGGAGATTCCGTTCATCGTCGTGCGCATCGTGCTGCAGGACCTGATCGGGTTCGGCACGCTGAACGACCTGTCGGCAATGCGCAACGCGGCGAGCAAGCTGGGTGTCGCCCCGGGCAGGATCGAGCCGCTGGTGCCGGTAGACGTGGTCGTCGACCACTCGGTGGAGATCGACGTCTACAACACGCCGGACGCGGTGCAGCGCAATCAGGAAATCGAGTTCAAGCGCAACGCCGAGCGCTACCTGTTCGTGAAGTGGGCGCAGGGCGCGTTCAAGACCGTGCGCGTCGTGCCGCCTGGCAACGGTATCATCCACCAGATCAACATGGAGTACCTGTCGCGCGGGGTCTGGGAGAAGGACGGCGTGTGGTTCCCGGACACGGTGTTCGGCACCGACTCGCACACCACGATGGTCAACGGCATCGGAGTGGTCGCGTGGGGCGTCGGCGGCATCGAGGCCGAGGCCGGCATGCTCGGCCAGCCCAACGCCTTCCTCACCCCCGACGTCGTCGGCTGTCACATGACCGGCCGGCTGCGCGAGGGCGTCACCGCCACCGACCTCGCGCTGACCGTCACCGAACTCATGCGCAAGGCGAAGGTCGTGGGCAAGTTCGTCGAGTTCTTCGGCGAGGGTGCGAGCAACCTGACTGCTGCCGACCGCTGCACGGTCGCCAACATGGCTCCGGAATACGGCGCCACGATGGGCTACTTCCCGGTCGACGACAAGACGATCGACTACTTCCGCACGACCGGGCGCGAGCCCGAGCAGATCGCCGCGATCGAGGCCTACTTCAAGGTACAGGGCATGTTCGGCATGCCCGTTCCCGGCGAGATCGACTACACGCAGGTGATCGAGCTCGACCTGAACAGCATCGTGCCGAGCCTGTCCGGGCCGAAGCGTCCGCAGGACCGGGTGAACCTGCCCGATCTGGGCCGCGATTTCGATCGTCTGTTCTCCGCTCCGGCGGAGAAGAACGGATACGGACGCCCTGCCGTCGATCTCGATCGCCGTGAACCCACCGGCCACGGTTTCGACGTCGGCCATGGCGACGTGCTGATCGCGTCCATCACCTCGTGCACCAACACGTCGAACCCCGCCCTGCTGCTCGCCGCCGGGCTGCTCGCGAAGCGCGCGGTCGAGAGAGGCCTGACGACGCACCCGCGCATCAAGACTTCCCTCGCCCCCGGCTCGCGAGTCGTGACGGACTATCTGAAGGACGCCGGGCTGCTGCCGTATCTGGAGAAGCTCGGCTTCGGCGTGGTCGCCTACGGCTGCACGACCTGCATGGGCGCGGCCGGCCCGCTCGACGCGAAGATCGAGGAAGCGGTGGTGTCGAAGGACCTGGTCACCTGCGCGGTGCTGTCGGGCAACCGCAACTTCGAGGCGCGCGTGCACCCGAACCTGCGGGCGAACTACCTCGCGAGCCCCGCGCTGGTCGTCGCCTACGCGCTCGCCGGTACCGTGCGTACCGACCTGACCACCGACCCGCTGGGCAAGGACCGGGACGGCAAGCCGGTGTTCCTGAAGGATCTCTGGCCGACCGACGCAGAAGTGGCGGCGCAACTGAAGTTCGCCGCCAATCCCGAACACTTCCGGCGTGAGTACAGTGACCTGTCGGGCAACAGGAAGCTGTGGGAAGCCATTCCCACTGTCGAAGGCGCGGTCTACCAGTGGGATCCGCAGTCGACGTTCATCCGCGAACCACCGTTCTTCGACGGCGTGACCCGTACGCCGGGCAAGGTCAGCGACATCGTCGGCGCACGCGCGCTGGCCATCCTCGGCGATTCGATCACCACCGATCACATCAGCCCGTCCACCAAGATCCGCCCGGGCACGCCCGCCGGCAAGTGGCTGGAGCCGTTCCAGGCCAACCATCCGCCGTCGGAGTGGGGTCACTTCGGCGTGCGTCGCTGCAACCACGAACTGATGGTGCGCGGGACGTTCGCCAACGTACGCCTGCGCAACGCCGTTGCCCCGGGCACCGAAGGCCCGATCACCCGGCACCAGCCCGACGGCGCGCAGATGACCATCTTCGAGGCGTCGGAGCTCTACCAGAAGGCCGGCACGCCGCTCGTCATCTTCGGCGGCGAGGACTACGGGATGGGTTCGTCGCGCGACTGGGCAGCGAAAGGCGTGCAACTGCTCGGCGTGAAGGCGGTGATCGTGAAGAGCTTCGAGCGCATTCACCGCGCCAACCTGATCGGCATGGGTGTGGTACCCCTGCAGTTCAAGCCTGGCGAAGACGTGAGCACGCTGCAGATCGACGGCACCGAGACGTTCACCATCGAAGGCCTAGAAGGCGGCAACGTGAAGCCGATGCAGGACGTCACGATGACCATCACCCGCGCCGACGGCACGACACGCAAGGTCACGCTCACCCTTCGCATCGACACCGGCATCGAGGTCGACTACCTGAAGCACGGCGGCATCCTGCCCTACGTGCTGCGGGAACTGGTTGCGGCCGAGGCCGCCTGAGCACCGACGGTCTGCGGCGGTGCGCCGCGCAGACCGTCGCCGGCTCGCCCCTCGCACGGACGCCCAGTGGTGAAGATCACCCGCATCGAGACCTTCCTGCTGAAGATCCCCTACGAGATGTGGGGCCCGCATCCGCAGTTCGGCGGTGCGCCGAGGACGACGATGGACGTGCTCGCGCTGCGCGTGGACACCGATGCCGGCATCAGCGGCTGGGGTGAGGCCTTCGGCGGTCCCACTGCGCCAGCCACGCGCCTGGTTCTCGAACAGCAGATCGCAGCCCTCGCACTCGGGCGCGACGCGTCCTCGATCGAGGCGCTGCTGAGCGAACTCGCGCGCAAGCTGCAGAACTTCGGCCGCGGTGGACCCGTGACCTTCGCCCTGTCGGGGCTGGACATCGCGCTCTGGGACATCGCGGGCAAGGTCGCCGGGCTGCCGCTGCACCGTCTGCTCGGCGGCGCGGTCCGCCGCGAGATCCCCGCCTACGCCAGCATGCTGCCCTACCACGACCCGGCACTGGTCGAGTGCAATGCGGCGCGCGCGGTGGGCGACGGCTTTGGCCACGTGAAGCTGCACGAGAAGACGGTGCCCGACGTGGCAGCCGGTCGCAGGGGCGCAGGCGACGCCGCGGCGATGATGGTCGACACCAACTGTCCGTGGAGCGTCGGCGAGGCGATGGCGATGACACGCGCGCTCGCACCATTCGCACCAGCGTGGATCGAGGAGCCGGTGTGGCCCCCGGAGGATGTGGCAGGTCTCGCGCAGGTGCGGCGCGCATCACCGGTGCCGATCGCGGCAGGCGAGAACGCGCGCACGCTCGCCGACTTCAGGCTGATGCTGGAAGCCGGCGCGGTATCGGTCGTGCAGCCGAGCATCGCCAAGATGGGCGGCATCACCGAGCTGCGCAAGGTGATGGCACTGGCCGAGGCGTTCAACGTGCGGCTGGTGCCGCACT
>CANGUQ010000223.1 GCA_947456915.1 Betaproteobacteria bacterium | reverse complement strand
CTTGCGCGGCGCGCGGACCGCCAGCCGCAGAAGGGCCGCAAGGCGAATCAGGCGAAGCGGGCCGCCGCCGCCGCGAAGCAGGCCGAGGCGCGCGAGCGCGCGGCCACGCCTGAGGGCCGGCGCGAGCAGTTCCACCGTCATCGCATGGCACGGGCGCAGCGCGCGCACACGCTGGGCATGCTGCTGATTCCGTTCGAGGCGGGTCACCGGATTCCGCTGCGCCGCGCACCGGACGTCCAGACCGCGTGCAGCGAGGCGTACGGCGATGCCTGCGAACCGTACGCGATCTCGCTGCGCGAACTGCTGGGGCTCATCGGCGCGCACGAGTGGCGCCGCAACGGCGTGGAGATCCCCGCGCTCGAGGCGCGCATTCATCCCCACTACGGCGTGTTCGCCCCGCTGCGCGCGGACTACATCGAGCTGATCGCGCAGACGCCGCTGCCGGAGCCGGTGCCGCAGCTGGCCTTCGACATCGGCACCGGCACCAGCGTGCTCGCTGCCGTGCTTGCGCGCCGTGGTGTCGAGCGGGTGATCGGCACCGATCGCGACGCGCGTGCGCTTGCGTGCGCACGCGAGAACGTGGAGGCACTCGGCCTGTCGCGGCGAGTGCAGATCGTCGAGGCTGACCTGTTTCCGCCCGGGCGTGCGCCGCTGGTCGTGTGCAACCCGCCGTGGTTGCCGGGCAAGCCCAGCTCGCCTCTGGAGCACGCCGTGTACGACCCGGACAGCCGCATGCTTCGCGGCTTCATCGCCGGGCTGGCCGCGCATCTGGCTCCAGGCGGCGAAGGCTGGCTGGTGCTGTCCGATCTTGCCGAACACCTCGGCCTGCGCAGTCGCGCGCAACTCGAAGCGATGTTCGGCGCTGCGGGCCTGATCGTCGCCGGACGGCTCGAAGTCGATCCGACGCACCGCAAGGCCAGCGACCGCAGCGATCCGCTGCACGCGGCCCGGGCCGCGGAGGTGGTTTCGCTGTGGCGGCTGCGTGCGGATCCCGCGCGGGGCGCGGTCCGGCCCTTGTCGCCCTGACCGCCCGCCAGCGGCCTCAGGACCACGCCCCTCACCTCGGCAGACACGAGTCGCCTCGACGGCTCCCCGAAAAGGGGCCAGGCCCCTTTTTTCGTCGAGATTTCGATAAGGGGCCAGGCCCCTTTTCGCTGGCCCCTTTTCGCTTTTTTGAGGTGGCTTCGATTGCCGGGTTATCGACCCGTCCTGGCGAGGAGCGGGGGAGGCGGGGCGCGGCGGATCTCGAGAGGCTGGCCGGGTTGCGGTGTCTTGCGAGCTCGCCGGACAGGTACGCCGAGGTCACCAAGGCGATGGCGCAGCCCGACGATCGCGCGCAGTTCGCCGAGCAGGGCGCCGACCCGCTCACCCGTTCGCCGCGGAGTCCCTCGGGGCCTGGCTCCTTTTCGGGGGTGCAGGGAGGAGGCGTTCTAGGGTGCGTGGAGTTCGGGCGGGCGGCCTGTCTTCGCTTTCTTGTAAGCTTGGGCATCGGGCGCGCGAGCACGACACCTCCGACCTGAGCGTGCCCCGGGAGGAGCATGTCCGAGTTCGCTGCTGCGCCTGACCTGTCGCGCTTCTTTGCGCCGCGCAGCGTCGCGCTGGTCGGGGCGACCGACGATCGTTCGCGCTTTGCCGGCAAGGTCCTGCTGCGGCTGCGCGATTTCGGGTTCCAGGGGACGATCTACCCGGTCAACCCGCGCCTGCGCGAGGTGGCCGGGTTGCCATGCCATGCGAGCGTGCGCGATCTGCCGCAGGCGCCCGATCACGTGGGCATCGTCGTGCCGGCGCCGCAGGTGCTGGGCATCCTCGAGGACTGTGCGGCGCGCGGGGCGCGCTTCGCCACGGTCTACACCGGCGGATTCGCCGAGAGCGCGACCGACGAGGGGCGGGCAATGCAGGCGCAGATCACCGCCCTGGCGCGGCGCACCGGCATGCGCGTGATGGGCCCGAACTGCAACGGTCTGGTGAACTTCATCGACGGGTTCGCAATGACCACCTCGGGCACCGTGGCCACCCGCCGGCCGCCCGGGCGCGTTGCCGTGGTGTCGCAGAGCGGCGGCGGCGGTCAGGTCAACGTGATGTGGCGGGCGCAGGAAGCGGGCGTGGGCATCAGCTACGAGGTGAGCTGCGGCAACTCCGCCGATCTGACGGTGCTCGATTTCATCGAGTTCATGATCGACGATGCCGCCACCGACGTGATCCTGGTGTTCGTCGAGCACATTCCCGACGGTGCGCGGCTGCTGCGCCTCGCTGCGCGTGCCGCTGCGCGCGAGAAGCCGATCGTGATGCTCAAGCTGGGCCGCACCGAGGCGGGCAGCCGCGCTGCGGCATCGCACACCGGCGCGATGGCTGGCGTCGATGCGGTGTGCGATGCGGCGCTCGCGCAGGCCGGTATCCTGCGCGTGGATGATTGCCACGAACTGTACGAAGTGGCGATGATGCTTGCCACGCGCCGCTGGCCGCGCGGCCGGCGGGCGGCAGCGACGACGATCTCTGGCGGCAACGGCGTGCTGCTGGTCGATCACGGAGCAGCACTCGGCATCGATTTTCCCGACTACACCGAGGCGACGCGCGCCCGGCTCGCCGAACTGCTGCCCAGGCTCGGCTCGGCGGGCAATCCGACCGATGTCACCAACGCCGCGGTGGGCAAGCCCGGACTGTTCTCGGAGGTGATCAGCGCGGTGACCGCCGACGACAACATCGACGTCGCAGTGCCGATCTTCACGCTCGCGCCTGCTTCCGACGTGCGGCAGGCGGTCGAGGCAGCACAGGCGGCGACCAAGCCGGTGGCGGTCCTGTGGACCGGCGGCTGCAGCGATGACCCTGCGTTCACGGTGAGCAGCATCGTCGCCGCGGGCGTGCCGGCGTACCGCAACACGCTCGGCTGCCTGAAGGCAGTGCGCGCGGCGATGCGCTACGGCGAGTTCCTTCGTGGACGTACCCGGCCGGAGGCGGTACCGCAATGTCCGCCCGGAATGGATCTGCAGCGGGCGCGTGCACTGCTCGATCAGGCGTCGCGCATCGGACCGACGCCTGCGTCGCAGGCGCGCGAAGGCGGTGTACCGACGCTGCACCCTGCCGGCGCCGCGCAGGGCAGCGCGCCGCGCGGCGCCGACGGTGCGGCGATTCTCACCGAACGCGTGAGCAAGCAGCTGCTCGCCTGCTGCGGCCTCGCCGTCACCCGGGAGGCGCTGGCCACCGACGCCGAGCAGGCGGTCGAACTGGCAGCGTCGTTCGGCGGGCCGGTCGCGATCAAGATCGAATCGCCGGACATTGCGCACAAGACCGACGCGGGAGCAATCCGGCTGAACGTGCTTGGCGCATCCGCGGTACGCGAGGCGTTCGCCGGGGTGATCGCCGCAGCCCGGGCGGCACGGCCGCAGGCGCGCATCGACGGGGTGCTGGTGCAGGCGATGGCGGCACCCGGCGTGGAACTCATGCTCGGTCTGGCTCGCGATCCGGTGTTCGGCCCGATTGCCGTGGTCGGGCTGGGCGGCGTGCACGTCGAGGTGCTGCGCGATCTCGCGTGGCGCGTGGCGCCGGTCGCTCACCGCGAGGCGCAGGCGATGCTGCGCGAACTGCGCGGTTACCGGCTGCTGGAAGGCGTGCGCGGTGCCGCGCCGTCGGACATCGACGCACTGTGCGATGCGATCGTGCGCGTGTCCTGGCTCGGCCACCAGCTCGCCGATCGCATCACCGAACTGGACATCAACCCGTTGTTCGTCTACCCGCAGGGCGTGCGGGTCGTGGACGCGCTGATCACCACGACCGGCCGCAGCGAAGCGACGCACTGAGACTCGGTCCGCGAAGGCGCGCGTGCGGGTCGCAATCGCGAACGCGGCGCAGCGCAGCGCAGCATCATCGAGTACCGTCTCACCGCCCGAGGCAACGCCGCAACCGACGCCGACATGGAAACCCCCGCTCTCGACATCGACCTTCCCGACGACCTGCGCGCGATGCGCGCTGCGGCACGCCGCTTCACCGAGCGCGAGCTCGAGCCGTGGGCGCAGGAGATCGACCGCCTGGGAGAGATTCCGCCCGGCGTCTTCGAGCTGATGCAGAAGAACGGCTACTGCGGCATGCGCTTGCCGGTCGAATACGGAGGCGGCGGGCTCACGCTGTTCCAGTACTGCATCGCGCTGGAGGAATTCAGCCGCCTGCACCGCGCCTTCACCATCGCTGCCAACTACAGCAGCGGCATGACCCCGATGGCGCTGGTGCGCCACGGCACGCCGGCACATAAGGACCGCTTCCTGCGCGGTTTCGCCACCGGCAGGCTGAAGTCCGGCTTCGCGCTGACCGAGCCCGATGCCGGTTCGGATGCGGCCGGCATGCGCACGAATGCACAGCGCCGCGGCGATCGCTGGGTGCTGAACGGCCGCAAGCACTACATCAGTGGCGGACACGTCGCCGATGTGATCATGGTGATGGCGGTCACCGACCCGGACAAGCGCGCGCGCGGCGGCATCACCGCTTTCCTCGTCGAGCCGGGCATGCCCGGATTCTCGGTGACACGGGTGGACACGACGATCGCCACCGATGCGATCAAGCTCGCCGAGCTGACCTTCGCGGACTGCGAACTGCCCGACTCCGCGGTCGTCGGCGAGGTGGGCAACGGCTTCAAGGTGGCGATGGGTTCGCTCAACGACGGGCGGATGTCGGTGTCGTGCTCGTGCGTGGGCGCGGCCGAATCGCTGGTCGAGCGCTCGATCGAGCACGTGAAGACGCGCCGCACGTTCGGCAAGCTGCTCGCCGAGCGACAGGCGATCCAGTGGATGCTCGCCGACTCGGCGGTGGACATCGCCGCGGCGCGCGCGCTGTGCTACGACGTGCTGCGCCGGATCGAGCGCGGCGAGAAGGTGGGCTCGGCCGGCAGCATGTGCAAGCTGTTCTGCTCGGAGATGGTGGGGCGGGTGGCCGATCGGGCGGTGCAGATCCACGGCGGCATGGGCGTGATCCGCGGCTTTCCGGTCGAGCGTTTCTACCGCGACGTGCGCCACTACCGGGTGGGCGAGGGAGCCTCCGAAATCCAGCGCATCGTGATCGCACGCGATCTGCTGCGCGGCGTGAAGATCGACGACTGATGAATCGGGCGCCTCGCAATCAGCGCGCAGTGATCGCCGGCATCGGCGAGAGCCGGGTCGGCAAGGTCGTCGACCGCTCGGCACTGCAACTGCAGACCGACGCGGCTCAGGCGGCGCTCGCCGACGCCGGTCTGACCATCGGCGACGTCGACGGCCTGCTCACCACGCCAGTGCGCGTCGAGCACTGGAACATGCCCGCCGGGGTCGTCGCGCACCACCTCGGCGTGCGCGCGTCCTGCCTGTCCACCGTCGATCTCGCCGGCGCATCCGGCGCGGCGATGATCCATCAGGCGGCGATGGCGATCGAGAGCGGGCAGTGCTCCACCGTGCTGTGCGTGGCCGGGCAGAATCTGCTGTCGCACGGTACCCGCTCGACGGCGGTGCGCAAGATGGCCGAGGGTGGCAGCGCGCATCCGCAGTTCGAGGTGCCGTACGGGCCGCTGGTCCCCTCGCTCTACGCGCTGGTCGCGCAGCGCCACATGCACGAGTACGGCACGACGCCCGAGCAGCTCGCCGAGGTGGCGGTGGCGATCCGCCACCACGCGAGTCTCAACCCGAACGCGCACAAGCGCGACCCGATCACGGTGGCCGACGTGCTCGGCTCGAAGATGATCACCTCGCCGCTGCACATTCTGGACTGTGCGATCGTGTCCGACGGAGCGGCAGCGGCGATCGTCACCCGCGCCGACCGCGCGCGCGACCTGCGCGGCCGTGCGGTGCATCTGCTCGGAGCGGGCTACGGCCTGCGCCACAGCCACATCGGCGACACCGAGCTCACCACCACCGGGGCAGTCGACTCGGGGCGCGCCGCGTTCGCGCACGCCGGCCTGACGCCAGCCGATGTCGACGTCGCGCAGATCTACGACTGCTTCACGATCACCGTCATCGTCGAGCTGGAGGATCTGGGCTTCTGCGCCAAGGGGGAGGGCGGCGCGTTCGTCGAGGGCGGGCGCATCGCGCTGGGCGGTGCGCTGCCGGTGACCACCCACGGCGGGCTGCTCTCCGGCGGCCACCCCGGGCTTGGCGGCGGCTTCTTCCACGTGCTCGAAGGCGTGCGCCAGGTGCGGGGCGAGGCCGACGCACGGCAGGTGTCCGGTGCGCAGGTGGCGCTGGTGCACGGCAACGGCGGCGTGATCAGCGTGCACTGCACGCTGCTGCTCGGAAGGGAGGCGACGGCATGAGCGAGATGACGTCGGCGGGGTCGCCGCAGGAGCCGGCGAGCAGCCGGCCGGCAGCGCAGCGCGCGGCGACGCACGAGCAGGAGGCGGCAGCGCGCCCGCTGCCGGTGCCCGACGCGGCGACCGAACCGTACTGGGCGGCTGCGCGGGCGCATCGGCTGGTGATGCCGCGCTGCGCGCGGTGCACGCGCTTTCACTTCTATCCGAAGACGCT
>CANGUQ010000222.1 GCA_947456915.1 Betaproteobacteria bacterium | reverse complement strand
CGCTGCGCCGCGCGCACAACCCGGAGCATCCCTTCGACGTGGGCCGGCTGATGGCCGAACAGGGCCTGCTCGGCATCACCATCCCGGAAGCCGACGGGGGCCAGGGGGGAACGCTGCTCGACGCAGTGATCGCGATCCAGGAAGTGGCGAAGGTGTGCCCGCGCAGCGCGGACGTGATCCAGGCCGGCAACTTCGGCGGCATCCGCGTGTTCGCCGAATACGGCACGCCGGCACAGAAGGAGAAGTACCTCAAGCCGCTGCTCGCCGGCACCAAGCTGCTGTGTCTCGGCATGACCGAGCCCGAGGCAGGCTCGGCGGTGACCGACCTGCAGACCACCGCCACGCCCGATGGCGACGGCTACCGGATCAACGGCACCAAGGTGTTCAACACGCACGGGCCGTACGCCGACATCTACCTCGTATACGTCCGCTACGGGCCCGGCGTAGGCGGCATCGGCTCGGTGCTGGTCGACCGCAACGCGCCGGGCTTTCGCATCGGCAAGACGTCGAAGTTCCTGTCGGGCGAGGAGTGGGCGCAGCTGTACTTCGAGGACGTCCACGTGCCTCCGGAGAACGTGCTGCTGAAGGAAGGCGGCTTCAAGAAGCAGATCGCCGGCTTCAACGTCGAGCGGCTCGGCAACTGCGCGCGCTCGCTCGCCTACGGGCAGCTCGCGTTCGACACCGCACGGCAGTGGGCGCTCGACCGCAGGCAGTTCGGCCGTCCGCTGTGCGAGTTCCAGGGCCTGCAGTGGCAGTTCGCCGAGATCAAGATGCGGCTGGAGGCGGCACAGCTGCTTCTCTACCGCGCCGCGCTCTCGGGCGGCGACCGCGGCATCCCCACGCAGCAGGACACCGCGATTGCGAAGCACTACTGCAACGAGATCGGCTTCGACGCCTGCAACTTCGCGATGCAGGTGATGGGGGGCATGGGCTACAGCGACGAGTCGCTGATCGAGTACATGTTCCGCAAGACGCGCGGCTGGATGATCGCCGGGGGCTCGCTCGAGATCCTGAAGCAGCGCATCGCCGAAGGTGTCTTCGGACGCAGCTTCGACCAGCGTCCGCCGCGGGTGAGCTGAGCGGCCCGCGGTCGCGTTCCCTCGCGCGCACGCGCCACCGGGCGCGAGCGCCGGCCCGATGCCCGATCTCCGATGCCCACTTCGCCTGAAATCCCGCTGAACGAGGCGCTGTTCTCGCCGCGCACCGTCGCGCTGGTCGGCGCCTCCGGCGACGCCTCGAAGAACACCGCCCGTCCGCAGCGCTTCCTGCGCAAGCACGGCTATACCGGAACGATCCTGCCGATCAATCCGGGCCGGCCGGAGATTCTCGGCGAACCCGCCTACGCGACCCTCGCGGATGCGCCCGGACCGATCGACCACGTGTTCATCATGACGCCGGCGCCGACGGTACTCGGCCTCGTGCGCGAATGCGTCCGGCTGAAGGTGCCGGCAGCCACGATCTTCAGTGACGGATTCGCCGAGCGCGGCGAAGAGGGCCGCAGGCTGCAGGACGAGATCGTCGCGGTCGCGCGCGCCGGAGGCACCCGGCTGCTCGGTCCGAACGCGATCGGCATCATCGACACCCACGCCGGCTCGGCGCTTACCTGCAACGCCACGTTCGAGAACGATCTGCTGATCCGCGGCAATCTCGGCATCGTGTCGCAGAGCGGCAGCATGATGGGCTCGGTGATGTCGCGCGCGCAGGCGCGAGGGTTCGGGTTCTCCCGGCTCGTGTCGGTCGGCAACGAATGCGACATCGGCGTCGGCGAACTCGTGTCGCTGATGGTCGATGACCCGAACACGCACGCGATCCTGCTGTTCCTCGAGACCTTCCGCGACGCCCCGGTGCTCGCTGCCGCAGCCCGTCGCGCGAACGATGCGGGCAAGCCGGTCGTCGTCTACAAGCTCGGCAAGTCGGACATCGGCCGGGAACTCGCCGCCTCGCACACCGGCGCGATGACCGGCAGCGACGACGCCGCGCAGGCGTTCTTCCGCGCCCACGGCATCGTGCGCGTGCACACGCTCGAGGGACTGCTCGAGACAGCACAGCTGATGGTGCGCTTCCCGCCGTCGCTGCGCGCGAGGTCCGGGCATCCGGCGCGCCGGCGCGTGAGCGTCGTCACCACGACCGGGGGCGGCGCGGCGACCGTCGTCGATCAGCTCGGCCTGCTCGGCATCGAGATCGCACCGCCGACCGATGCGGTGATCGACTCGCTGGCGGCGAAGAACATCCACGTCGGCCATTCGCCGATGATCGACCTCACCCTGGCTGGCACGAAGAAGGAGATCTACTCCGCCGTGCTCGACGCGCTGCTCGCATCCGACGAGTGCGACGCCGTGCTGGCTGTGGTCGGCTCGAGCGCCCAGTTCCATCCGCAGCTCGCCGTCGAACCGATCGTGGGCGCGCGCCCGACGAAGCCGCTGCTCGCCTTCATGGCCCCGGCAGCCGACACCTCGCTCGGCCTGTGCCACGCCGGCGGCGCGCCGGCGTTTCGCACGCCCGAGGCGTGCGCCGATGCGATCCGCGCGTGGTTCGACTGGCAACCGCCGGCACCGCCCGTGCCCGCAGCGCCGCACCTCGCCGCTGCCCGGGCGCTGATCGATGCGGCGCCGGGCGACAGCCTGAACGAGCGTGAAGCCACGGCGGTGTTCTCGGCGCTGGGCATTCCCGCTGCCCCCTGCCGGGTACTGAGCGAGCCCGGGCAGCAGGCGGATCTTCCCTTCCCGGTCGTGGCGAAGATCCTCTCGCCGGACATCCTGCACAAGACCGAGGCCGGTGGCGTCGTGCTGGGCATCGCGGATGCAGCCGCGCTCGCGCAGGCGCAGCGCACGATACTCGAGCGCGTGCGCGCCACACATCCGCAGGCACGGATCGAAGGCATCCTCGTGCAGAAGATGGAACGCGGCCTGGTCGAGGTGATCCTGGGCTACCGGCACGACGCCCAGATCGGGCCGGTGGTCATCGTCGGCGCGGGCGGCACGCTCGCGGAGATCTACAAGGACTACGCGATCCGCTGTGCACCGGTCGACCGGGCCGAGGCGTTGCGGATGATCGAGGAGGTGAAGGCGCTCGCGCTCGTGCGCGGCTATCGCGGGCTGCCCAGGGGCGATGTCGATGCCCTCGCCGCTGCGATCGTTGCGCTGTCGTCGCTCGCAGCCCTGCCCGGGGCAACCGTCGCCGAAGCCGAGATCAATCCGCTGCTGGTCAAGCCGGCCGGCGAAGGCGTCGTCGCGGTGGACGGACTGCTGGTGATCGGCCGGGCGCGGACGGCGTAGCGCAAGCGCGTTCGCCGCGCGCCGGGAACGTCGCAGGCCCGGCCGCCCGGCCTGCGGGAGACGCCTGCGGATGGTTTCTCGCGCACCGCATCGCAGCCTGATCGCCGCCGGCCGATCCCGGCGTCGCGATCACAGCTGTCCCGGCCCGATCACCTTCACCACGCGCATCCAGCGTTCGCGCTCGGCCGCCATGAACTCGCGCAACTGGGCGGGCGTGGACGGCGAAGGCTCGGCCCCCTGGGCGAGCAACTGCTGCGTCCGCTCGGGATTGCGCAGCGCCGTGCCGATCGTCGCGTTGAGCTTCGCGATCACCGGGGCGGGCGTGCCGGCCGGCGCGAACAGCCCGTACCAGGTCGCATACTCGAACCCCGGCAGGCCCGACTCGGCAACGGTCGGCAGGTCGGGCATCGCCGGCGAGCGCTTCGCGCCGCCGATCGCGATCGCCTTCAGCCGGCCTGCCTTCAGGTAGCCGATCATCGACGGAACGCTGTTGAACATCAGCGCGACCTGACCGCCGATCAGGTCGGTGGAAGCCGGTCCGCCGCCGCGATAGGGTACGTGCACGAGGTCGATGCGCGCCATCGACTTCAGCAGTTCCATGCCCATGTGGTTCGGGCTGCCGATCCCGGGCGACGCGTAGTTGAGCGAGCCAGGCTTCGCGCGCGCGAGCGCGACCAGTTCGGCGATGGTGTTCGCCGGCAACGAGGGCGCCGCGACGAGCATCTGCGGATTGATCACGACCAGGCTGATCGGCGCGAAGTCCCGCACCGGATCGTACGGCAGGTTCTTCTGCAGCAGCGGGTTGATCGTCATCCCGGCCGAGGTGCCCAGCAGGATCGTGTAGCCATCGGGCACCGCACGCGCGACGAGTTCGGTCCCGAGCACGCCGCCGGCGCCGCCGCGATTGTCGATCACCACCGGCTGGCCGAGCGACTGGGCCATTTCGGGAACCAGCGGACGCATCACCGCATCGGTCGAGCCTCCGGGAGCATAGGTGAGCACGAGCCGGACCGGTTTCGCCGGAAACGCCGACTCGGCAGCCTGCACGGCCGATGCCGTGGCCGCGGCCGACAGTGCCCAGCACGCCACGATCCTCCACGCCCCGGCGCGCACGGTCACTCCCACTGCCCGAACACGGCGAGATCGGCGCCCTCGCCCATCTTCCACGCCTGCTCGAGGATCGCGGCGGCGCGCCCGGCTCCGATCACCGGCGCACAGTTCGCCGTGAACTTGGCGACGAGGTCAGCGTCGGTCAGCGGATTCTCCTTCTCCCCGCGCGGCGACACGACACGCTGCTCGATCGTCCGTCCGTCGCGCAGCCGGATGCGCACGTAACCGGTGCGCACGCGCGGGTACATCCGCTCGCACTCCTCGTCGAGCACGGCCTCGCAGCGATCGATCATCGCGCGTACGTCGGCGCGATCGAGGACCTCCGGCAGGAAGGTCGTGCAGGTCACGTCGCCGCAGACGAGCGCGAGTGCCGCCGCGCACGGTGCGCTCATCTGCGCATCGAGCAGCGAATCGACGTGCCGGTGGTCGTGGCCGTTGACGCCAACCGCGTACAGGCCCAGGTGGACGTGCTCGACATCGGCCGCCGTGAAGCCGTGGCGTGCGCGCAGCGTCTTGATGCCGTCGATGCACGCCTGATAGTGCCGGCAGCACGGATACGGCTTGAAGTAGACGCCGGCGATCTCGAACCGCTCGCCGAGGGCCTCGACGAGGCGCGACCAGTCGACCTCGCCCGCGCCGACGTCGACGTGGGTGGCGAAGAAACCGTAGCGACCTTCGAGGATGCGCGACGGCCCGGTGATGCCGCGCTGCGCGAGTCCCGCGCAGAGCAGGCCGTCGCGTGCCGCCTTGCCCGGGTGGATCCGCTTGATCTCCGCGCCCTCGTCGAGGTACTCGCGGATGCCCGAGGAGAAGCTGCCGGCGAGACCGAGCGCGTGCAGCGTGCGATCGGCATCGAGCCCGTAGAGGCTGGCGACGGCCGCGGCCGCGCCGAACACGCCGGCGAGCGGCGTGTTGTGAAAGCCGCGGCGCGCCGATGCCGGGTGCATCGCCGCCGCGATCCGGCAGGTAACGTCGTAGCCGGCGACGGCCGCGGCGACGATCGCGCGGTCGGATGCCCCGGACTGCGCCGCCGCTGCCATCACCGCCGGAAACACCGAACCGGCCGGATGGCACGAGCCGGCAGTGAACCCGTCGTCGAAATCGAGACCGTGGACGTTCGCCCCGTTCACGAACGCCGCGTTCTGCGCCGACAGTCGCAACGGCGAGCCGATCACCGGGGCGACACGCGTGGCGTCGTTGTCCTCGAAATACGACATCAGCGCGCGCGACACCGGCATCGCCGAGCCGGAGATCGCGCAGGCGAGGAAATCGACGAATGCGCGCCGGAACGCATGCACCACCGCCGCGTCGAGCGCCTCGTACCGTATCGCCGAGACGTGCGCGGCAAACGCCCGGCTCACCCCCACTGCTGCCTCATCGCGTGCGACGTTCATCGCCCTCTCCCCGTTGCGGCCTGCACGGCCGTGTCCTCGATGTGTGTGCCCGACCCCGGATGCGCGCCGCTCTGCGCGCGCCGCGCGCCGGCTATTCCCTTGCCTGCGCTGCAAACACCACCAGCCCGTCGACGGCGACCACGCCATCGCCGTCGCGCCCGACCACGAGCGGGTTGATCTCTGCCTCCTCGACCGTGCGCCCGCCCTGTGCCGGCAGCGCCGCCAGCCGCGACAGCGCGCTCACTGCATGCGCGAGCGCGCTGCAGTCGCCGCGCGGCAGGTTGCGGAATCCCTGCAGCATGCCCAGTTCCGGAACCTCGTCGATCATGCGGCGCGCGCCCTCGATGTCGACCGGCGCGAGGCGCACGCTGTAGCTGCGGCGCAGCTCGGCGAGCGTCCCGCCGATGCCGAGCATCACGATCGGTCCGAGTTCCGGATCGCGACGATAGCCGACGATGACCTCGATCAGCCCGCGCTGCATCGCCTGTACCAGAACACCGTCGACCCTCGCGTGCGGGAAGCGCCGCGCGGCATCGGCCAGCAGTTCGCGCACCACCTCCGGCACCCGCTCGGGGGCGACGTCGAGACGAACCATGCCGGCGTCGGTCTTGTGCAGGATGTCGGGCGACAGCAGCTTCACCGCCGAGGCCGCCGTCACGGCCACCGGCGCGTCGCCCGAGGTCGCGACGCAGCCCTCG
>CANGUQ010000221.1 GCA_947456915.1 Betaproteobacteria bacterium | reverse complement strand
TCCCCGCAAGCACGCCCGCCTCGCCGCGGGCTTCATCCCATCGCCCATGCTCAGTTGCTCCCTGCGCGCCGCGTACGCGCCGCCGCGATCAGCGCGTGCAGTTGCGGCGGGCTGATCGGCGTGCGGTCGATGCGCACGTCGAGTGGCGACAACGCGTCCTCGATCGCCGACATGATCGCGGCGGTCATCGGAATCACGCCGCACTCGCCCACACCCTTGACGCCGAGCGGATTGCCCGGCGTCGGCGACTCCTGATAGTGCAGCGCCATGCGCGGCAGCTCGGTTGCGGTGACCAGCAGGTACTCGCCGTAGTTGGTGGTCACCGGCTGCGCGTTCTCGTCGTAGGCCATCCATTCGAACAGCGCATTGCCGACCCCGTGCGCGATCCCGCCTGCCACCTGTCCGTCGATCACCAGCGGGTTGATGCGGCGCCCGGCATCGAGCACGTACACCACGCGCTGCAGGTCGACGCCGCCGGTGTCGACATCCACTTCGACCTCCACCACCGCGGTGCCGCTGGTGAACGCCATCTCGTCGATCACCACCTGTTCGGTGGCCTCCAGCCCCGGCGCGATCCCTCCTGGCAGCGAATAGCCGGCGGTGCCGGCGAGCGAGCGGGCGATCTGCCCGAAGCTCACCGCACGCGACGCCGTGCCGCGCACACGCACTTCGGACCCGACGATCTCCAGCGCGGCCTCCACGTCGGCTGCACCTGGCGCGTTGCCCACGCCAGCTGCGGCGTCGTCGCCGGGCTGCGTGCCGCTGCGGGCAGACTCGACACCCAGCAGGATCGCTGCCACCCGCAGCAGCTTCGCGCGAACCTTGCGCGCCGCCGCATCGGCCGAGGCGCCGGCGACCACGGTCTGGCGACTGTTCGATCCGCCCAGCCCGAGTGCGGTCGCAGCGGTGTCGCCGGTGGTGACGGTGACGTTGGCCATATCGCGGCCGAGCTGTTCGGCGACGATCTGGGTGAGCATCGTGCGCGTGCCCTGCCCCATCGCGGTCGCGCCCGCGTACACGTGAACGCGGCCCGAAGTGCCGATGCGAACGGTGACCGACTCGAACGGCCCGCGGCCGGTGCCCTTGACGAAGTTCGACACACCGATCCCCAGCCAGCGGCCCTGGGCGCGCGCCGCCTGCTGTCGCGTGCCGAACCCGTCCCACCCGGCGTGCGCGAGGGCGCTGGCCATGCACCTGGGGTAGTCGCCGCTGTCGAGCGTCACGTACTGCCCGCCGCGCGCCTTCACGCCGGTGCGAAACGGCATCGCCTCGGGGCCGATCTGGTTGCGCCGCCGGATTTCGGCGCGGTCGATGCCCAGCTCGCGCGCGGCACGGTCGAGCAGGCGCTCCATCGCGAACGTGCCCTGCGGATGCCCGGCACCGCGCACCGGCGTCACCGGCACCTTGTTGGTGAGTGCCACGCGCACGTTCATCGCGTAGTGCGGCACCCGGTAGCCCAGCGGCACGTTCTCGGCCGAGTTGTGCGGCAGATTGATGCCGCGCGCGGTGTAGGCGCCGTGGTCGTGAATGATCGCGCCGCGCACGGCGAGCACGCGGCCCTCGCCGTCCACGGCGATCTCGGTGTCCCAGTACTGATCGCGCTCCTGCGTGGTGGCGATGAAGTGCTCGCGCCGATCCTCGATCCACTTCACCGGACGCCGGCTCAGGCGCGCCGCCAGCGTCACCGCCACTTCCTCGGGGTAGGTCACCAGCTTCGGCCCGAAGCCGCCGCCCACGTCCGGGGTCACCACGCGCAACTGGTTCTCGTGCAGGCCGAGCACTTCGCAGATCACGCGCTGTGCCGCGTGCGGCATCTGCGTCGAGCTCCACAGCGTCGTGCGATCTTCGGCGCCGTCGTGCTGCGCAACGCACCCGCGGCACTCGATCGAGTGGCTGCCGCCGCGATGCTGGAAGAACGACTCGCGGAACACGTGCGGCGCCTGCTCGAACGCACGCGCCGCATCACCGTACTTCATGTCGAATTCGGCGAGCAGATTGTGCGGCGACTCGCGGTGCGCGCGCGGCGCGCCCTGGTCGAGCGCGGCGCGGCAGTCCGACACCGCAGCGAGCGGATCGAAGTCCACGTCGACCAGCGTCACCGCGTCCTCGGCGATGTAGCGGCTGTCGGCGAGGACGATCGCCACCGCCTCGCCCACGTGCACGGTCTCGTCGGCAGCGAGCACCGGCCGGTGGTGGTCCTGCAGATAGTGGGCGCTGGGCAGGCCGACGATCAGCCGGTCCACCGCGAGATGCGGCGCGAACTGCGCGTGCGTGTACACCGCGTGGACCCCGGGCAGCGCCAGCGCAGCCGTGGTATCGATGCTGCGGATCACCGCGTGGGCGTGCGGACTGCGCACGAAGGCCGCGTGGAGCATGCCGGGCAGGTGGATGTCGTCGACGTAGCGGCCGCGACCGGTCAGCAGCGCCTCGTCCTCCAGACGCTCGATGCGCGCACCGATCAGCGAGGCGCTCATCGGGAACGGCTCGCGCCGGGGGACCGATCCGCGACCGGGACCGGGTCGCCGCCTGCCGCGACACCGCGCGCGGCCGCGTCGTTACCCGGATTGCCGGCCGCGCGCATGCTGCGCGCGGCCGCCAGTGCCGCATCCACGATCGCCTGATAGCCGGTGCAGCGGCAGAGGTTGCCGGAGATCGCCACGCGCACCTCGGCCTCGCTCGGGTCCGGATTGTCGGCCAGCAGCTCGAGCAGCGTGGTCAGCATGCCGGGGGTGCAGAACCCGCACTGCAGTCCGTGCTGCGACCTGAAGGCGCGCTGCAGCGGATGCAGCGTGCCGTCCGCGGCGGCGATACCTTCGATCGTGGTGATCGCCGCGCCGTCGGCCTGTACCGCGAGCGTCAGGCACGAGCGTGCGGAGCGTCCGTCGATCAGCACGGTGCAGGCCCCGCACACGCCGTGCTCGCAGCCGACGTGCGTACCGGTGAGTTCGAGCTGGTGGCGCAGGAAGTCGGCCAGCGTCAGCCGGACCTCGACCGTGGCCTCGACTGCGCGCCCGTTGACCTGCAGCGAGATCGCGCGCGGCGCGTACGGATCGACTGGAACAATGCTCATGCCGCCTCCTGCACCGCGCTGCGGGCATGTGCCGCCGCCAGCGCACGCTTCGCCATCACCACCGCCAGCTGCTGGCGGTAGGACGCCGGCACGTGCACGTCGCTCATCGCTTCGAGTGCGCGGCACTGCTCGGCAACGGCCTCGAACAGCGCCGCCGAGGGCACCTCGCCGAGCAGCGCCTGCTCCGCCGCACTCACCCGTACCGGTGCCGGACCGATGCCGCCGACCACCAGTGCCGCGCGGGCGATGCGCCCGCGCGCATCCACGCTCAGCAGCGCGCCAGCCAGCGCGATCGCGTAATCGCCGTGCCGGCGCGCGAACTCGACGAACCCCCAGCCGTGCCCGTCGGGCCAGCACGACAGGTCGACCGCGGTCACCAGTTCATCCGGGCCGATCGCAGGGGTCATGTAGCCGGCCGGGAACTCAGCGAAGGCAACGACACGCTCGCCGTGCGGACCGCGCACCACGATCTGCGCGTCGAGCGCGGCGCACACGGCAGGCAGTTCCGCCGCCGGGTCGAGCTGGCACAGCGACCCGCCGAGCGTGCCGCGGTTGCGGGTCTGCCGATGCCCGACCCACTGGATGGCCTCGGCGAGCAGCGGCACCCGCGCGCGCAGCGCGGCCGAGTACTCGAGGTCACGCTGCCGGGTCATCGCACCGATGCTGAAGCCATCGGGATGCGCGGCGATCTGCGCGAGTGCGCCGACACGCCCGAGGTCGATCAGGTGATCGGGCTGCACGAATCGCATGTTCAGCATCGGCAGCATCGACTGCCCGCCCGCGAGCAGGCGCGCGTTGTCGAGGCGCGCGAGCAGTCCGACCGCCTCGTCGATCGTGTGCGGATCGTGATAGCCGAAACGCGGCGGCTTCATCGCCGGCCGCCCCGTTCGAGGTGTACACCGCGCCGCGGCATGATCGGGCTCACTGCTGCTGTTCCAGACGGATGTTCGCCTCGCGCGTGAGCTTCACCCAGCGTGCGTGATCGGCGCGCAGAAATGCGGTGAATGCGTCGACGCCGGAGAAGTTCGCCTCCGAACCCAGTTTCGCCAGCGCCTCGCGCGTGTCGGCTGCCTGCAGGACGTTCTCGATCTCGCGCTGGAGCGCGGCCACGATGTCCTTCGGCGTCCCGGTGGGCGCGAATACACCTGTCCACAACGTGACCTCGTAGCCGGGCACGCCGGCCTCGGCCACGGTCGGCACGTCCGGCAGCACCGGCGAGCGGCGCGGCGTGGTGATTGCCAGCGCCTTCAGTCGTCCAGCCTTGATGAAGGGCAAGGCAGCGGGCATCGTGTTGGTGCCGGTCTGCAGATTGCCGGCGACCAGATCGGTGGTCGCCTGCACGCTGCCCTTGTACGGCACGTGCACCATCTTGACGCCGGTCATCGAATTGAGCAGCGCCATCGACAGGTGCGAGGTCGAACCGTTGCCGGCCGAGCCATAGAGCATCTCGCCCGGACGCTTGCGCGCGAGCGCCACCAGTTCCCTGACGCTGCCTGCGGGCAGCGCTGGATGTGCGACCAGCAGCAGCGGCACGTCCGCCACCCGCGCCACCGCCACGAAGTCCTTCAGCGGGTCGAAGCTCAGGCCGGTCGCCACTGCGGGCAGCATCACGATCTCCGAGGCCGAGCCGAGCAGGATCGTGTAGCCGTCGGGCGCGGCGCGCGCAGCGAATTCGGTTCCGATCGCGCCGCCCGCGCCGGTGCGGTTCTCGACCACGATCTGCTGCCTGAGCCGCTCGGACAGACGCTGCGCGAGGATACGCGCAGTCGAATCCGAACCGCCACCGACCGGGAACGGGACGATCATGCGGATCGGCTTGGCTGGCCACGACTGCGCATGGGCGCCGCCCGCCACGGTGAGCAGCGCCACAGCGAGCGGCGCGACGCGCGGCCAGCAGCGCGCGCGCTGGATGCGCGGGGAGAACGTCGAGCGGCGGGTACGTACGGGCGGAGACATGTGGTCGCTTCCTCTTCAGCTTTGCGGCACGGCAGTCGCAGGCAAACTTCGGGCGCGCCGGAGCCGGCGTCAGCAGCCGCCGTCGGCGGGGCGCGCCGCGAGGATCGCCTTCAGCCGCTGCGGCGTGACCGGCAGTTCGCGGATCGCCCCCGGCATGCCGATCGCATCGTCGATCGCTGCGGCGATCGCCGCGCCCACACCGGTGATGCCGGCCTCGCCCGCGCCCTTCATGCCCAGCGCGTTGTTCGGGCTCGGCGCGTCCTCGGTGAGCAGCACCTCGACCGGCGGCATCTCGTTCATCGTCGGCAGCAGATAGTCGGCGAAGGTCACCGACAGCGGCTCGCCGCGCTCGTCGTACAGGAACTCTTCGTACAGCGCACCACCCAGCCCCTGGGCGACCCCGCCGACGATCTGCCCCTCGACCAGCATCGGGTTGATCGCACAGCCGATGTCGTAGGCGACGTGAAAGCGCTCGACGCGCGTCTCGCCGGTGTCCGGATCGACCCTGACCACAGCCGTGTGAATGCCGTAGGGATGGGTCAGACCCGCCGTCTCGAACCACCCCTCCTCGGTCAGTCCCGGGTTGGCGAAGGCGAGTACACCGGGGCTGGGCGACAGCGCGGCAGCCACGCGCCCGAGCGCGATGCGCGGGGTGTCCGCTCCGGGGGGCAGATCGGTGCGCACCACGTGGCCGTCGACGATGTCGAGCGCCTCCACCGGCGCCTCGATCATCTCGCGAGCGGCGAACTCCAGCGCCTTGCGCCGGACGTTGAGCGCCGCCAACCGCGTCGCCGCGCCGGTCATCACCGTCGCGCGCGAGGCGTGCGCGCCGATGCCGTACTCGATCATGTCGGTGCGGCCGTGGATGACCTTGATGTCGCGGTAATCGACCCCGAGCGCATCGGCGCAGATCTGCGCCATCACCGTCTCCACGCCCTGACCGATCGACGAGGAACCGGTGACCACCTGTACCTTGCCCCGGGTGTCCACCGACACCCGTACGCCGTCCACCGGCCCGAGCCCGCTCTTCTCCATGAAGAAGCCCATGCCGACCCCGACGAGTTCACCGGCGGCGCGGCGCGTCGCGAGCTGCGCCTGCAGTTCGTCCCAGCGCACGTGCTCGAGCGTCCTGTCGAGCAGTCGTGCGAAGTCGCCCGAATCGAGTTCCACCGGGTGATCCAGGATGTCCATCGCGCGCGGATACGGATACTGCTCCTTGCGGATCAGGTTGCGCCGACGCACCTCGATCGGCGACAGCCCGAACTTTGCGGCGATCGCATCCATCAGCCGCTCGCAGGCGTAGGTCGACTCGTAGCGCCCGGGAGAGCGATAGGTCGCCGCGGGCGTCTTGTTGGTCAGCCGGAAGTACGCGGCTGCGCGGTAGGCCGGGACGTCGTAGCCGCCGATCAGGGTCCCGGTGGCCATGTCCGGAACGCGTGCACCATGGGTGCGCACGTACGCACCCTGGT
>CANGUQ010000220.1 GCA_947456915.1 Betaproteobacteria bacterium | reverse complement strand
CGGCGCGCTCGCCGCGGCCGGCGCCGCCGGAGCAGCCGCCGACGTCACCGTCTCGCCGTCGGCGTCGATCAGCAGGATCAGGCTGCCTTCGGACACCCGGTCGCCGACCTTGACCGCGATCTCGCGCACCACGCCCGCAACGGGCGAAGGCACGTCCATCGTCGCCTTGTCCGATTCGAGCGTGACCAGCGCGTCTTCCCTGGCGACGCGGTCGCCGGGTCGGACCAGGATGTCGATGATCGGCAGGTTGCTGAAGTCGCCGACGTCGGGCACTTTCACTTCCACGGTCGAGGCCATGTCGCTCGCTCTCTCTGTCGTCTTGCGTCGTTGTCCGGGGGCCCGTCGCGGCGGAGCAGCCGCGAGGCGCCGTCCGCTCAGCCGCGGATGTGTCCGTCGCCGAGCACCACCCACTTGAGCACGGTCAGACCCTCGAGACCGACCGGACCGCGCGCATGCAGCTTGTCCGTGGAGATGCCGATCTCGGCGCCCAGACCGTATTCGAAACCGTCGGCGAAGCGCGTGGAGGCGTTGACCATCACCGAGCTGGAATCGACCTCGCGCAGGAAGCGGCGCGCGCGTGACCAGTCCTCGGTGACGATGGCATCGGTGTGCTGCGACCCGTAGCGGGCGATGTGGTCGATCGCCTGATCGATACCGTCAACGATGCGCACGGCGAGGATCGCGTCCAGATACTCGGCGTACCAATCCTCCTCGGTCGCCTCGTTCATGCCGGGCACCAGCGCGCGCGCCTCGGCATCGCCGCGCAGCTCGATGCCCTTGTCGCGATAGATCGCAGCCAGCCGCGGCAGCACGGCTGGCGCGATCGCCCGCGCCACCAGCAGCGTCTCCATCGTGTTGCAGGTCGACAGCCGCTGGGTCTTCGCGTTGTCGGCCACCCGCACCGCCTTGTTCACGTCGGCAGCCTCGTCGATGTACACGTGGCACACGCCGTCCAGATGCTTGATCACCGGCACCCGGGCCTCTTCGGCGATGCGGGCGATCAGCCCCTTGCCCCCGCGCGGCACGATCACGTCGATGTACTGCGGCATCGTGATCATCTGTCCGACGGCCGCACGATCGGTGACGTCCAGCACCTGGATCACCGACTGCGGCAGCCCGGCGGCGGCCAGTCCCTGGTGCATGCAGCGCGCGATCGCCTGGTTCGAGTGCACTGCCTCGGAACCGCCGCGCAGTACCGCCGCGTTGCCCGACTTCAGGCACAGCGATGCCGCCTCCGCCGTCACGTTCGGCCGCGACTCGTAGATGATGCCGATCACGCCCAGCGGCACGCGCATGTGACCGACCTGGATGCCCGAGGGCCGGTAGCGCAGGTCGGTGATCTCGCCGACCGGGTCGGGCAGCGCCGCCACCTCGCGCAGCCCCCGCGCCATCGCGGCGACGGTCCGTTCGCCGAGGGTCAGCCGGTCGATCAACGGCGCGTCCAGCCCCGCGGCGCGCGCGTGGGCGACGTCCTGCGCATTGGCGGCGAGCACCTGCTGCGTGTCGCGTTCGAGCGCCTGCGCCGCCGCCTCGAGAGCACGGTTCTTCGCCGCGGTGTCGGCGCGCGCGATCAGCCGGGCGGCGGCGCGCGCAGCCTGACCGATCCTGGCCATGTAGTGCTGGATGTCCATTGCGGAAGCGGGGAAGACGGGGGCCGGATTATCGCCTTTCGCGGCGTGCCTTGTGAGACACGCGCGTCAGCGGGTGCGCCGCGCGCGCGGGGCGGCAGCCAGACTCAAGCACAGCGCGCAGAGCATCTGCCACGGGTCGCGCCCGGTCAGCCCCTTGGCAGCGCGGTCGATCTCGCTCACCGCGCGCAGCGCCCGCCGTGCACGTACCGCGTCGATGCGCGAAAGTGCATCCGCCACTGCCGCCTCGCGCTCCCGGTACACGCCGGCCTCGCGCATCGCCTGCGCGCGGCCGCGCCCGGCGGCCAGCGCTTCGTACACACCGACCAGCCGGCGCAGATCCTGCGCTACCGTCCAGATCACCAGCGGCAGCGGTGCCGCCTCGCCGCGCAATCCGTCCAGCATGCGCACGAGGAAGGCGCGATCGCCCGCGAGCAGCGCATCGCCAAGCTGGGCGAGATCGTGGCGGCTCACGTCGAGCACCGACGCCGACACCTGCGCGAATCCGAGCTCGCCCGGTTCGAATGCGAGCGCGAGCTTCTCCACTTCCTGCTGCGCCGCCGAGAGATTGCCCTCGACGCGCTCGGCGATGAACTCCAGCGTCTGCTGCGAGGCGCGTTGCCCGTTGCGTGCGAGCCGCTCGCCGATCCACGCCGGCAGGCGCTCGCGGGGGAACGGCTCGGCCACCACCAGCACGCCGGCTTCCTCCAGCGCCTGTACCCACGCCGCCTTGATGGCGCGCCAGTCGAGCCCGGGCAGACTGATCAGCGTCACCGTGTCCGGCGGCAGCCGACGCGCGTACTCGGTGAGCGCCTGCGCGCCCTCGCGCCCCGGCTTGCCGGTCGGAATACGCAATTCGACCAGGCGGCGCGAGGCGAACAGCGACAGCGTATCGCCGGCGGCGCGCAACGACTCCCAGCGAAAACCCGGCTCGCTGGTGAGCACGGTGCGCTCGTCATGGCCCTGCGCCCGTGCCCTGGCGCGCACCGCCGCCAGCGCCTCGTGCCCGAGCAGCGGCTCGGCGGCGACCACCGTGTACAGCGGCGCAAGGGTGCGCGCGAGGTGGGCGTCGAGTCCGGTGGCGGCAATGCGCACGCTGCACTCAGCCCCGCACGCGTGGCCGGCGGCCGCTCGTCGGGCGTGTGCGGAACACGGGCCTCAGGAGGCTGCCAGCTTCGCTGCGGACAGGCGGCGCAGCACCTGCTGCACGGCATCGCTCTGCATGTCGCGCACGAGCAGGATCTCCTCCTGCTCCTTGGCCAGCACCTGTGAGTCGTTGAACGTGATGTCCCGACGCAGCACGATCTCGTTCGGCGCAATCAGCTCGCGCCCCTTGCCGTCGTGCACGCGAAAGCTCACCCGGTACACGAGCTGGAACTCGCGCACGCGCCCGGCGCCCGACAGCGACAGGATGCGCCGCTCCTGCGACATGCCGGTGACCTGCAGGATCGCCTGCGCGAGCTTCGGATCGTCGAGCACACGCAGCGTGCGATTGGCGATCAGGCTGCGCCTGAGTTCGACGTGAAACGGCGTGTTCTCGGCGCCTCTGATCGCCAGCGACTCGAACGGAATGTTCGCCGCGCCGCGCAGCTGGAAGCCGCAGCCGGACAGCGCCAGTGCCAGCGCGACCAGCACCAGCAGCGCGCGTGCACAACGCCCCGGGATCAAGCAATGCATGCAGCCTCCGCACCCCTCGCAAATGGCACCCGCAGCGGTTGCCTTCGCCTACTGTACTGGGCTCGTGCGCCGTTGTCGACGCGTGCCGGGCGGGCGGGCACCAGCGCCGCGCGGCGGCCGCGGTGAGCGCGCGACTAGAGCACCACGTTGACCAGCCGCCCGGGCACCACCACCACACGCCTGATCGCGGCGCCGGCGGCAGCCCGCGTCACCGCCTCGGCGCCACGGGCGAGCGCCTCCACCTGCGCCTTGTCGGCGTCTGCCGGCACGCGCAGGCTGCCGCGGTGCTTGCCGTTGATCTGCAGCACGAGTTCGATCTCGTCCTGCGCGAGCGCGGCGGCCACCGGTTCCGGCCACGGCGCATCCAGCAGGTCGGTGCCGGTGCCCTGCGCGTAGCCGAGTTCCTGCCACAGCACGTGCGTCAGATGCGGGGTGATCGGCGAGAGCAGCCGGATCAGGATCGACAGCGACTCCTCGACGACTTCCGCGGCCAGTGCCGGCGGTGCGTCCGCCGGCACCTTTTCCATCGCGTTCAGCATCTTCATCGCCGCCGAGGCGACGGTGTTGAACTGGAACTTGCCGAAGTCGTAGTTCGCCTGCCTGAGCAGCAGGTGCACCTCGCGCCGCAGATCGGCCAGCGCCGCCGGCAGGCTCGCCGTGTCGAGGGTGCGCGCGGCAGGCAGGTGTGCGCGCCACTCGGTCGCATAGCGGTGGCCGAACGCCCACACGCGGCGCAGGAAGCGGTACGCGCCTTCGACGCTGGAGTCACTCCACTCCAGCGTCTGCTCCGGCGGGCTCGCGAACATCATGTAGAAGCGGGCGGTGTCGGCACCATAGGTCTCGATCAGCGACTGCGGATCGACGCCGTTGCGCTTGGACTTGGACATCGTGCCCACGCCTTCGTAGGTCACCGGCCTGCCGTCGGCGCGCGCGGTGGCGCCGGTCACCTTGCCCGCGGCGTCGGTCTGCAGCTCGACCTCGTCGGGCGCGAAATACTCGATGCCGCCCTTCTCGCCGCGCCGGGTGAAGATGTGATTGAGCACCATGCCCTGGGTGAGCAGGTTGGAGAACGGCTCGTCGTAGGAGACGAGGCCCAGATCGCGCATCACCTTGCTCCAGAAGCGCGAGTACAGCAGGTGCAGGATCGCGTGCTCGATGCCGCCGATGTACTGATCGACCGTCATCCAGTAGCCGGCCCGCTCGTCGACCATCGCGCTCTGGTTGCCCGGGCAGGCGAAGCGCGCGTAGTACCACGACGAATCGACGAAGGTGTCCATCGTGTCGGTCTCGCGCCGCGCCGCACCGCCGCACTTCGGGCAGGCACACTCGACGAAATCGGCGCGCCTCGCGAGCGGATTGCCGGTGCCGTCGGGTACGCAGTCCTCGGGCAGCACGACCGGCAGCTGGTCGTCGGGCACCGGCACCGAGCCGCAGGCGGCGCAGTGGATGATCGGGATCGGACACCCCCAGTAGCGCTGGCGCGACACGCCCCAGTCGCGCAACCGCCACTGCACCTGCTTGTCACCCAGACCCCTGGCTGCGAGATCGGCGGCGATCGCGTCCACCGCGGCAGCGTGGCCCAGACCGTCGTATCGCCCCGAGCGGATGCACACGCCGTTTTCCCTGTCGGCGTACCACGGCTGCCAGGCGTCGAGCGAGAACACCTTGCCCGGCACCTCGATCACCTGCTCGATCGCGATGCCGTACTTCTTCGCGAACGCGAAGTCGCGTTCGTCGTGCGCCGGCACTCCCATCACCGCACCGTCGCCGTAGGTCATCAGCACGTAGTTGCCGACCCACACCGGGACCGCGGCGCCGGTGATCGGGTGCGTGACCGACAGGCCGGTGGCCATGCCCCGCTTCTCCATCGTGGCCAGATCGGCTTCCATCACCGAGCCGCGCTTGCACTCGTCGACGAACGCGGCGAGCGCCGGGTTGTCGCGCGCCGCGCGCGCCGCCAGCGGGTGCTCAGCCGCGACCGCACAGAACGTGACACCCATGATCGTGTCGGCGCGGGTCGTGTACACCCACAGTCTGCCCTGCTCTGCGTCGAGCTCGTAAGGGAAGGCGAAGCGAACGCCGTGGCTCCTGCCGATCCAGTTCGCCTGCATCGTGCGCACGCGCTCGGGCCAGCCGGGAAGACGATCGAGAGCGCCGAGCAGTTCCTCGGCGTACTTCGTGATCGCGAGGTAGTAGCCGGGAATTTCTCGCTTCTCGACCGCCGCACCCGTGCGCCAGCCGCGGCCGTCGATCACCTGCTCGTTGGCGAGCACCGTCTGATCGACCGGATCCCAGTTCACCACCTGCGTCTTCTTGTAGGCGATGCCGCGCTCGAGCATGCGCAGGAACAGCCACTGGTTCCAGCGGTAGTACTCGGGACTGCAGGTCGCCAGTTCGCGCGTCCAGTCGATGGCGAACCCCAGCGACTGCAGCTGCTTCTTCATGTAGGCGATGTTGTCCCAGGTCCACTTCGCCGGCGGTACCTTGTTCTGCATCGCCGCGTTCTCGGCGGGCAGCCCGAACGCGTCCCAGCCCATCGGCTGCATCACGTTGTAGCCGCGCATGCGGTGGTGACGCGTGAGCACGTCGCCGATCGTGTAGTTGCGCACGTGCCCCATGTGCAGCTTCCCCGAGGGGTAGGGGAACATCGACAGGCAGTAGTACTTCGGGCGCGGCCGCCCCTGCGCGTCGTGCAGGTGTTCCTGCGCGCGGAAGACATCGCGTTCGGTCCACCAGGAGCGGGCCGCCTGTTCGACGGCCGAGGGTTGATACTGCGCTTGCATGGGCGGCACCCGGGAGGGATCAACTGGAGGGAAAAAAGCCGCTGATTATACCGGCCGGTCCGCACGCGGCTGCCTTGCCACGCGTGCCGGCCCGGAACCTGCTCCGGGCCGTATAGTCACCCGTTGGCGGCCGATCGCGTCGCGTCCGCTTCCCGCACTCAGCCCCCCCTTCCCCTCTGTCTGCTGCCATCCTCCTCCCGCTTTTCGCGCGCGCCCGGGTCAGGCGGCACGTCCAGCCCCGCGTCGCAGTGCACGCCGCGCCCGCAAGCCGCCCCATGTCCCGCCGAGGCCACCGATGAATGTCCGACCCATCTTCCGTTTCCCCGCCGACGCCCGCGGCGCGGTGCTTTCCGTGCGCAACTGGCTGTGCGCCGCGCGCGCCGGCGCAGTGCTGCTCGCCCTGGCGCT
>CANGUQ010000219.1 GCA_947456915.1 Betaproteobacteria bacterium | reverse complement strand
TGCGCCCGCGACGACCCACACCCCGAGTGCCACGGTCACCGTCTGGGCAAACAGCAGCCACAGCTTGCGCATCTTCCTGCTCTCGTGCAACGGAAGCGGGAAGGCTACCATCGCCGCACGCAATGTCGAATCGACCGAAAGCCTGCCCGCCATGACACGCGACGATCTCGCCGCTCATCTCGACCAGTTGCTGAACGTGCAGGCCATCGACGACTACTGTCCGAACGGGCTGCAGGTCGAGGGGCGCACCCGGGTGCAGCGGGTGGTCTGCGGGGTCACGGCATCGCAGGCCCTGATCGACGCGGCGATCGCCGCGCAGGCCGATGCGCTGCTGGTGCATCACGGCCTGTTCTGGCGCGGCGACTCCGGCCGGCTGACGGGCTACCGACGCGCACGCGTGGCGGCGCTGCTCGGCGCCGACATCAATCTGTTCGCCTATCACCTGCCGCTCGACGTGCACGCGGAACTGGGCAACAACAGCCAGCTTGCACGCCGGCTGTCGATCGAGCGCACCGGCAGTGTCGACCGCGCCGGCGTGCTCGCCGCCGGGCGCTTCGTGTCGCCGCCGACGCTGGCTGCCCTTGCCGAGCGGGTGCAGCGTACGCTCGGGCGTGCTCCGCTCGTCATCGGCGATCCGATGCGTCCGCTGGTCCGGGTCGCCTGGTGCACTGGCGCCGGACAGCGCTTCATCGAGGACGCGGTCGGTCACGCCGATGTGTTCATCACCGGTGAGGTTTCGGAGCAGACGGTACACGTTGCGCGCGAGACCGGCATCGCGCTGATCGGAGCCGGTCACCACGCCACCGAGCGCGGCGGCGTGCAGGCACTGGGCGAACACCTGCGCGCGCAGTTCTCGCTCGATTGCAGCTTCATCGACATCGACAATCCGGCCTGAATCGACGCGCTCGGCGCGTCGCGGCATCATCACATTCCGTCCAGGTGCCCCGACGCCCAGCCGCAACGGCTCGGCGCGCGCACTCCGGCCCCGCAGCGCTTCAAGTCGCCGGGGGGATTGGGTACAATCCCGCGGTTATAGCCTACGCAGAGGTCCACACTGGCATGAGCAACTCCACGACGGCGGCTCCCGGGTTCAGCGAACCCGCGGGCCCGATGAGCGATCGCCGCAAGTTCCTGATGGCAGCAACGGCTGGCGTGGGCGCGATCGGCGCCGCGGCCGGCGCTGCCCCGTTCGTCGCGAGCTGGTTCCCCAGCGAGCGCGCGAAAGCTGCCGGGGCTCCGGTCGACGTCGACATCAACGCGATCGAGCCGGGCATGCTGGTTCGCGCGGAATGGCGCGGCCAGCCTGTCTGGATCGTCAAGCGCACCCCGGAAATGCTGGCGACGCTGGATCAGGTGAAGGGCCGGCTTGCCGACCCCGATTCGAAGGCCGCGCAGCAGCCCGAGTACGCGAAGAACGCCACCCGATCGATCAAGCCGGACATCCTGGTGCTCGTCGGGATCTGCACGCACCTCGGCTGCTCGCCGACCGACCGCCTGCAGCCCGCCGCGGACTGGCAGGGCGGTTTCTTCTGCCCGTGCCACGGGTCGGTGTTCGACCTGGCCGGGCGCGTGTTCAGCGGCATGCCGGCGCCGACCAACCTGGTGGTGCCGCCGCACAAGTTCGTGAATGACACCCGCCTGCGCATCGGCGAAGACAGCAAGGGGGCCTAGGCATCATGAGTCGCATCATTGCAGCCGGTCAGGGACTGGTCGACTGGGTCGACGAGCGCTTCCCGCTCGTCTCCACCTGGAAATACCATCTGTCCGAGTACTACGCGCCGAAGAACTTCAACTTCTGGTACTACTTCGGTTCGCTCGCGATGGTCGTGCTGGTGATCCAGATCGTCACCGGGATCTTCCTCACGATGAACTACAAGCCGGACGCGAACTACGCCTTCGGTTCGGTCGAGTACATCATGCGCGACGTGGCCGGCGGCTGGTTCATCCGCTACGCCCACTCCACCGGCGCGTCGATGTTCTTCGTCGTCGTGTATCTGCACATGATGCGCGCGCTGCTGTACGGCTCGTACCGCAAGCCGCGCGAGCTGCTGTGGATCCTCGGCTGCCTCATCTATCTCGTGCTGATGGCCGAGGCGTTCTTCGGCTATCTGCTTCCGTGGGGCCAGATGTCGTACTGGGGCGCGCAGGTGATCGTGAACCTGTTCGCGTCGGTGCCGATCATCGGACCGGATCTGGCGGTGTGGATCCGCGGTGACTTCCTCGTGTCCGACGCGACACTGAACCGTTTCTTCGCACTGCACGTGATCGCGCTGCCGCTGGTGCTGGTCGGACTCGTGTTCCTGCACCTCGTCGCGCTGCACGAGGTCGGGTCGAACAACCCCGACGGCATCGAGATCAAGAAGAAGAAGGATCCGGTCACCGGCAAGCCGCTCGACGGCATTCCGTTCTTCCCCTACTACGTGGTGAAGGACCTGATCGGCATCGTCGTGTTCTTCATGGTGTTCGCCGCGGTGCTGTTCTTCGCGCCCGAGATGGGCGGCTACTGGCTGGAGTACAACAACTTCCTGCCAGCGGACCCGCTGCAGACGCCGGCACACATCGCGCCGGTCTGGTACTTCACACCGTACTACGCGATGCTGCGCGCGGTGCCGGCCATGTTCGGCACCCAGTTCTGGGGCGTGGCGGTGATGGGTGCGGCCGTGATCATCCTGTTCTTCATGCCCTGGCTCGATCGCAGCCCGGTGCGGTCGATCCGCTACAAGGGACCGATCTTCAAGGGCGCGCTGACTGCCTTCATCGTGAGCTTCCTGATACTGGGCTACCTCGGCGTTGCCACCACCGACGTCTGGGGCAAGATGCCGTCGGTGCTGCCGATCATCGGCGGTGTCGAAGTCGCCACGCTCGTGTCGCGACTGCTCACGCTCGCCTACTTCAGCTTCTTCCTGCTGATGCCGTGGTACAGCCAGATCGACAAATGCAAGCCGGAGCCGGAGCGGGTGACAGGATGATGGCGATGATCAGGCAACGTACGTTCGGTATTGCCGTCGCGGCGGTCCTGGCCGGTCTGCTGTTCGCGCCGGTCGCGGCCCAGGCGGCCGGCAGCGGCTTTCCCAACCAGCATGCTCCGGTGAACCTGCGCGACGCGGTTTCGCTGCAGCGTGGCGCACAGCTGTTCGTCAACTACTGCATGGGTTGCCACAGCGCGAACCACATGCGCTTCAACCGGCTGACCGAGATCGGGCTGACCGAAGAGCAGATCAAGGAGTATCTGCTGTTCGCGACCGACAAGGTCGGTTCGCCGATGACCATCGCGCTGCGGCCGGCGGACGCCAAGGCGTGGATGGGCAAGGCGCCACCGGACATGACCGTGATCGCGCGCGCGAAGCGGCCCGACTACATCTACACGCTGCTCAAGAGCTACTACGTCGACGATTCGCGGGCGCTCGGCTGGAACAACCTCGCATACCCGAACATCGGCATGCCGCACCCGCTGTGGCAGCTGCAGGGCAACCCGCAACTGAAGGTCGAGGAGCGCGAGTCGCACGGGCACATGATGCAGGTGAAGAGCACGGCCCCGGGCGACATGCCGGGCACGCTGAACGCGCTCGAGTACGACCGGGCGGTGGGCGATCTGGTGAATTTCCTGGTCTACATGGGCGAGCCGTGGAAGCTGCAGAGCCACCGCATCGGCATCGTGGTCATGTTCTTCCTCGGTATCCTGCTGGTCTTCGTCTACCTGCTGAAGCTCGAGTTCTGGCGCGACATCAAGCACTGAGCACGCAACCCGGGGCGGGGCCGGCGCGGTCCTGAGCGCGCCACCGGCTGGCACCAGGGCGGAGGCGGGTCAACGCCGCTGCAGGTCCGGACGACTCCGGCAGCCGCGTCCGCCTCGGAACCCAACTTCGCAAACCGCTCACGCCGGCTGCAAGACCGGCGCAGGAGACAACGAGATGATGACTCTCTATTCGGGAACGACCTGTCCGTTCTCGCAGCGCTGCCGGATCGTGCTCTACGAAAAGGGCATGGATTTCCAGATCACCGACGTCGATCTGTTCAACAAGCCGGAAGATTTGGCGGTGATGAACCCGTACAACCGCGTTCCGGTGCTGGTCGAGCGCGACCTCATCCTGTACGAGTCGAACATCATCAACGAGTACATCGACGACCGTTTTCCGCATCCCCAGCTGATGCCGGCCGATCCGGTGATGCGCGCCCGGGCGCGGCTGTTCCTGTACCGCTTCGAGAACGAGCTGTTCTGCCACGTGGACACGCTGGAGAAGGGCAACCCCAAGACGATCGACAAGGCACGCCAGATCATCCGCGACAACCTGACGGTGATCGCTCCCGTGTTCGCCAAGCAGAAGTACATGCTGGGCGAGGAGTTCTCGATGCTCGACGTCGCGATCGCGCCGCTGCTGTGGCGTCTCGAACACTACGGCATCGAGCTGCCGCGGCAGGCAGCGCCGCTGGCGAAGTACGCCGAGCGGCTGTTCAGCCGCCCGGCGTTCATCGATGCGATGACGCCGTCCGAGAAGGTGATGCGCAAGTAGGCGCCAGCCTGCTTGGTTGCTCCACGCCTGGCGGCCGGTACACTGCCATGACCGATCCCTCGACCAAGCCGTATCTGGTGCGCGCCATCTACGAGTGGTGCAGCGACGCCGGCTTCACGCCCTACATCTCGGTGAAGGTCGACGAGGCCACGCGCGTGCCGCTGGAGTACGTGAAGAACGGCGAGATCGTGCTCAACATCAGTCAGGACGCCACGCGCAACGTCACGCTCGGCCGTGAAGTGATCCAGTTCTCCGCTCGCTTCAACGGCGTGTCGCGCGAGATCAGTGTGCCGATCGCTGCAGTGGCGGCGATCTTCGCCAAGGAAAACGGCCAGGGGCTGTTCTTTCCGACCGAGCCCGCCGCGGGCAATGCGACCGACGCGCCCGAAACCGTCGAGTCGGCATCCTCGCCGGAACCGTCCCCGGGCGGTCCGGGCAAGCCGGGTGGGAACCGGCCGAAGCTGCAGGTCGTCAAGTAGCCAGCGCATCGCGACCGGCGATCGCATGGGGTGCGGTCGCGCGGTGCACCGAACCCCTATAATCCCCGCGCCGGGCCGGATTAGCTCAGCTGGTAGAGCAGCGGTTTTGTAAACCGAAGGTCACGGGTTCGAATCCTGTATCCGGCACCAACAGCCTGTTCGATGACGTACGGGGATGTCCGCGCAACGTCTCCAGCCCTCGTTGACGGGCCTTGGTCGTCTGGTGTGCCTGCAGGGGTCAGGCAGCGCCCGTCGACGTCCGGGGACAGGCGGGGGCGACATCCGGGGCAACCGCAGGAGCCTCGGGTGCAGAAATCATTCCGGACCGCAGTGTGATCGTCAGCAAAGGTCACGCCATGCGCCTCGCCGACACTGCAATCGGCAACGCTGCGCCGGGCGTCTGCCGCGAGCGATTCCCGCCGCCGTGGACGAGTCTTCACCCGCCTCACACGCGCAGATGCGGACATCCCCGATCCTGGATGAGCGCAGTTCGAGGTCGGTCTCGTCCCTTGCCGTGAGGCGTGATCGTCGCGGCGGTGTGCTCATCGAGGCGGCGCAGCCGTTTCGAGCGGCAGCTGCGGCGAGACCGAGCATCCGGCCCGGGGCCCGCCGGGTTTTCGGGTCAGGCCGCTGCCAGCGCCCGCTCGACCCACGCCGCCGCCCGCACCAGTCCCGCATCGTTTCCCGCCGCCGCGATCAGCTGTACGCCCAGCGGCAATCCGCCAGGTCCCCTGCCGGCCGGCACGGTGATGCACGGCAGCCCGAGCTGCGTCCACATCAGGCCGAAGGTCGGCTCGCCGGTGCTGTCGATGCCCGGCGCTTCGCCTGGCGTACTCGGTGCCAGCATGATGTCGCAGGCCTCGAAGTGGCGGGCCATCAGCGCTGCGCAATGGCGGGTTTCGGCCTGAGCCGACTCGTACGCGGCGCGAGTCACCTTGCCGCCGGCCGCCAGCCGGCTGGTCAGGCTGGGCGAGATCAGCGCGGCATGCCGGGTGCGCTCATGCGCGAGTGCCCGGTAGAACTCGTACGAACTGAATGCGATCTGGATCTCGTTCATGCGGTGGAACACCGGCTCGAGGGTGACCGGCGACACCTTTGCACCAGCCGCCGCGAAGTGTGTGGCCGAGGACTCGATCAGTGCCTGCGTCGCTGCATCGGCCTGGTCCCACCAGTGCGTGCGGCAGACACCGATGCGCAGCCCGCTCGAACACGGCGTCGCATCCAGAGCGAGCCCGGTCAGCCCTTCGGTCAGCAGCGCCGCGTCGGCGACGGTACGCGCCAGCACGCCCAGCGTATCCAGTGACTCGGACAGGAACTTCAGCCCCGCACGGTTGATCAGCCCGAACGTCGGCTTGTAGCCGACTGCGCCGCAGTACGCCGCCGGCCGGATGATCGACGACGAGGTCTGCGTACCCAGCGCCAGCGGCACCATGAAGTCGGCCACCGCCGCGCCCGACCCGCTCGACGAACCGCCCGGGGTGTGCAGCGGCGAGTGCGGATTGCGCGTCT
>CANGUQ010000218.1 GCA_947456915.1 Betaproteobacteria bacterium | reverse complement strand
TCGCTGTAGCCGCCCGCCATCTCGACCAGCTCGCCATCACCGGCGAAGCCGATGACCTGCGTGGTGACGTTGTCCAGAAACTCGCGATCGTGACTGACCAGCAGCACGGTGCCCGCATACTGCGCGAGCAGCGCTTCGAGCAGCTCCAGCGTCTCGATGTCCAGATCGTTGGTGGGCTCGTCGAGCACGAGCAGATTGGCCGGACGCGCGAACAGCCGTGCGAGCAGCAGGCGGTTGCGCTCGCCGCCGGAGAGCGCCGACACCGGGGAGCGTGCGCGCTGCGGCGGGAACAGGAACTCGGACAGATAGCCGATGACGTGCTGGCGTGCGCCGCCGATCTCGATGAAGTCCGAGCCGGGGCTGATCACGTCGGTGAGGCGCGCGTTCGGATCGAGCTGCTCGCGGAACTGGTCGAAGTAGGCGACCGACAGACGCGTGCCCAGCCGAACTTCGCCGCTGTCCGGCGCACGTTCGCCGAGCAGCACGCGCAGCAGCGTGGTCTTGCCTGCGCCGTTCGGCCCGATCAGTCCAATGCGGTCGCCGCGCACGATGCGGGTGGAGAAGTTCCTGATCAGCGTGCGTCCGCCGAGCGTGACCGACACCGACTTCAGCTCCGCGACCAGTTCGCCCGAGGACTCGCCTGCAGTGAGGCGGAAACCGACCTGGCCGATGCGCTCGCGCCGCGCCGCGCGATCGCGTCGCAGCTGCTCCAGACGGCGCACGCGGCCTTCGTTGCGCGTGCGCCGGGCCTCGATGCCCTTGCGGATCCACACCTCTTCCTCGGCGAGCTTCTTGTCGAAGCGCGCCGCGGCCAGCGCTTCGTCGGCGAGCTGCTGCGCCTTGCGCGTCTGGTAGTCGCGAAACGATCCCGGGAAGCTCGCCAGCGCGCCGCGATCGAGTTCGATGATGCGGGTGATCACCTGCTGCAGGAAGCGGCGGTCGTGACTGACCACGACGATGGCCGCCCGGCTGTCGCGCAGCGTGCGTTCCAGCCACTCGATAGCGACCAGATCGAGGTGGTTGGTCGGCTCGTCGAGCAGCAGCACGTCCGGGTCGGCGGCGAGGGCGCGCACGAGCGCCACCCGCTTGCGATTGCCGCCGGAGAGCTCGTCGAAGCGCGCTTCGCCGTCGAAGCCGTGCATCTCCAGCAGCGCCTTCACGCGGGCAGGAAGATCCCAGCCGTGCTCGACGTCGAGATAGTCGTGCAGCTGCTGCAGACGCTGTGCCGCTGCCGCGTCAGTGGCCGCGCTGCGAGTGAGCGCCTCGTGCTCGGCGTGCACCTGCGCGAGCTTGCCGAAACCGCCCGCGATCACCTGCGCGACCGACTGACCACCGGCAAATGTCGGCTCCTGATCGAGCAGCATGCAGCGCAGACCGGGTTGCCGCGCGAGCTCTCCGGCGTCGGGCGCCTGCTCGCCCGCGAGGACGCGGAGCAGCGTCGACTTGCCGGTGCCGGTGCGGCCGATCAGGCGGACACGCTCGCCTTCGCGCAGCGTGAACTCGGCCTGGTCGAGCAGCAGTCCTGCGCCAAAGCCCAGACTGACCCGGTTCAGCGCGATCAGCATCGCAGCCACCTGCTGCATCGGACTGCGACGCCGGGCGATCGTGCGCGCGGGTGTGCCGCGCGCAGCGCGGCGTGGCCGTGTGCGCGCGACCGCAGTGCGTCAGCGACGCTCACTGCGCCTGCAGCCCGATCGCCTTGATCAGCTTGCCGTAGGCCTCGAAGTCGCGGCGCATGCGCTGCGCGAACTGCTCGCTCCCGAGCTGCGGCGTGTCGAAGCCCTGCTGTGCCCAGGACGCGCGCAGATCGGAACGGTCGAGCGTGCGGTTGATCGTCGTGTTCAGACGATCGATCACCTCGCGCGGGGTTCCTGCCGGCGCGAGGATGCCGTGCCAGCCCACGAGGTCGTAGCCGGGCAGCCCGCTCTCGGCAATGGTCGGCACGTCCGGCAGCGCGGCGATGCGCGTGGTGCCGGTGACGCCGATCGCGCGCAGCTTGCCCGCCAGCACCTGCGCACGCACGGTACCGAAACTGTCCCACATCAGATCGACGCGACCGCTGAGCAGGTCGGGAATCGCCGCGCTGCCGCCGCCGCGGTAGGGGACGTGCACGAGCTTCACGCTGGCGAGCGAGCTGAACAGTTCCCCCGCCAGATGAAAGCCGCTGCCCACGCCGGTGGAGCCGTAGGTGAGATAGCCGGGGCGGGCGCGCGCGAGCGCGATCAGATCGCGCGCGGTCTTCGCCGGTACCGCCGGATGCGCGACCAGCAGGAACGAGAACGCGGTGGTCATCGCGACCGGCGCAAAATCGCGCAGCGAATCGTAGGGCGCCTTCTGCAGATGCGGGGCGGCAGTCAGCGAGGTGCCCGGTGCAGCCAGCAGCGTGTAGCCGTCGGCTGCCGCTCTGGCCACGAACTCGTTGGCGAGCTGGCCGGTCGCCCCCGGTCGCGGCTCGACGGAGAACGTCTGGCCGAGCTGTTCGGAGAGCAGCGCCGCGAGCGGCCGGCTCGACACGTCGATCGCGCTGCCGGGGGCAAAGCCGTGCACCAGGCGCACCGGCCGCGCCGGCCACGACTGTGCGTGCGCAGCGGCGCAGAGCGCGGCGCCGAACAGCGCTGCGGCGACGCCGCTGCCGCGGCGCACGCGGGTGACGACGTGATGCAAGGACGTGCTGGCCGCAGGACTCATCGAAGATCGCTACCATCGGTGGTGGACAAGTCGCGCATTCTATCGGGTTGAGCGGCGCTCGCTGCCGCTCTCGCGCCGGCCCACGCCGCGCTGCGCGCCGCGCGCCCGGCCGCTGCGACGATGTCCGAGCACTTCCTCGTACCTCCGGAGTCCCCATGTCCCGCCGCGAACCTGCCGACAGCGCGCAGCTCGAACTCGACCCCAGGCTGCAGGCCATCCTCGATCAGCCGTTTCCCCGTTTCTCCGAAGCCGAGATGCGCCGCCGGCGCGAGGCACTGGTGGCGCTGATGCGCCAGCACGAGATCGACCAGCTGCTGGTGTGCGGCGAGCAGCGCGCGGGCACGGGCATATCGTGGCTCACCGGCTGGGTGACGACCAACGAGCAGATCATCGTGTTCGATGCGCGCGAGCGGCCGCGGATGTACGTCGAGTGGGTGAATCACGTGCCGCTCGCCCGGCAACTCGCGTGGGAATGTGACGTGGAGTGGGGCGAGCACCGCGGCGTGGACAAGGCGATCGCCGAGCTTCGACGCCGGGGCGCGAAGCGCGTCGGCGTGATGGGCGTGTTCAATTTCGGCAAGTACCGCAAGCTCGCCGCGGCGTTCGCGGACATCGTCGACCTGAATCCGGCGTACAGCCGCCTGCGTCTGACCAAGTCCGAGGAGGAGATCGACTGGCTGCGCATCGGTGCCGCGTTCAGCGACGCTTCGATCAGCGCGCTGCACCGCGAGCTTCGTCCGGGGCTCAACGAGCGCGAACTGGGCGACATCGCCGAGCGCGCCTACGTTCCGTTCGGCGGCACCACGTTCATCCACTACTTCGGGGTGACTCAGATGGCGTCGCCCGACTGCTTCATTCCGCGCCAGCATCCGATGAACCGCGTCGTGCGTGCCGGCGACTGCGTGTTCACCGAGATCACCGGCGTGTTCTGGGACTACGGCGGGCAGGTGCTGCGCACGTTCGCGGTGGGCGCCGAACCCACGCCGCTCTATCGCGACCTGTTCGATACGGCGGAGGCCGCCTACGACGCGGTGACTTCGGTGATGCGCCCGGGCTGCACGATGGAGGAGATCGTCGAGGCCGCCTCGGTGATCGAGGCGCGCGGCTTCACCATCTGCGACGACCTCGTCCACGGTTTCGGCGGCGGCTACTTCCAGCCGATCCTGGGCACCCGCAGCCGGCCGGCCGGCCCGCTGCCGGATATCGTGCTCGCCGAGAACATGACGGTGGTGATACAGCCCAACGTCATCGACCGCGCGCACACCGCCGGGGTCCAGGTGGGCGAACTGGTGCGCGTCACTGCCGATGGCTGCGAGAGCCTGCACCGGGCGCCACGCGGCTTCTTCCGTGTCGACTGAACGACGCGCGGCGTACTGCCCCCGGGTTCGAACCGCAGCGCGCGACGCGGCCGCAGGCGAGGTGCTGTCCGCGTGCCGGATCCCGGTGCCGCCCGGTCGCCGGTGAGCGGCGACGGGGAGGGCCGCGGCGCCTCGCGCGAGGTGGCGGTCGCGGTCGCGCTGCTCGCCTTCGGCGTGCTGCTGTGGGCCGGCAACTGGGTGATCGGCCGGATGATCCGCCTCGACGCGCCCCCGGGCGGGCTCACCTTCGCGCGCTGGCTGATCGCCGCGCTCGCGCTGTCGCTGCTGTGCGCGCGCGACCTCGGCCGGGCGCTGCCGCACGTGCGGCGGCACTGGGGCATCCTGCTGCTGCTGGGGCTGCTGGCGAGCGTGCTCCAGCACATGCCGGTCTATCTCGGGCTGCAGACCACGACTGCGACCACGGCTTCGCTGCTCAATGCCATCACGCCGGTGTTCATCCTGCTGATTGCCTGGGTGATGCTCGGGGAGCGTCTGACGTCGCTGGTCGTGGCGGGGGTGGTGGTGTCGATGGCGGGAGCGGTGTGCATCATGACGCGCGGCGAACCCGCGACGCTGATCCGCTGGGTACTCAACGTCGGCGACCTGTGGATCCTGCTCGGCACGTTCAGCTGGGCGGTCTACACGATCTGCCTGCGCTGGCGGCCGGCGGAACTGCGTCCGATGACGCTGCTCTGGGCGATCAGCGTGTTCGGTGCCGCCTGCTCAGCGCCGGTCGCACTGGTGGAGTACGGCCTCGGACAGCGCGTCATCTGGTCGGCCCCGGTCGTGGCAAGCGTGTTCTACATCGGCCTGTGCTCGACGGTGCTCGCCTACGCCTGCTGGAACCGGGGGGTACAGGTGCTCGGGGCGAGCCGCACCGGACCGTTCATGTACCTGATGCCCGTCTATACGCCCATGCTGGGATGGCTGTTTCTGGGCGAGACGATGGAAATGTTCCACGTGGTCGGGATCGCCCTCATCTTTTTCGGCATCCTGCTGACACGCCTGGCAGGCGGAGGGGCGAAGCCGGCGGCGTAGGCCCGCCTGCCTAGCCGCGGGCGAGGTGGCGACGGCAGGGGTACCTCGAACGAAGCGACGCCACCTCTGCACGGCGTCGACCGGGCCGCAACGGCGACCTGGCGGCATGACACACGCGTCGCGACGCGCGTCCCCTGCGACGACCTCCCGCAGTGCCGTGGCTGCGGCGGCGGCAGTCGATGCCGAGGGCGCTATCCGTTCAGCCCGTCGAAGCAGGTCCGTACCAGGTAATCGACCGTCTGCGCGTCATCGTAGCGCCCGCTGGTGCGCAGGTACTCCAGTGTCGGATCGCAGGAGCGGGCGTAGATCGTGTACAGGATGACCTCGCACGGCAGCGTGCGGTCGAGAACGCCCTCGTTCTGCGCCGCGATCACCAGCCGCCGCAGCTCGGCGTTGAGCTTCATGATCAGGCGCATGTAGGTCAGGTTGAGCATCAGGCTGCGCTGCAGCGCGACGCTCGTCGACGGCAGATGCGGTACGGCCCCCTTCAGCCGCCGCTGCAGGGCCCAGCGCAGAGTGCCCTTCAGCTTGTCGATCGCCGCCATGTCCGGCGCCATTTCCGTCAGCAGGTCCAGCGTGTCGCGAGTCATCCGGCACAGCGCGGCGGCAGCCAGACTTTCCTTGGACGAAAAGTGCTTGTACAGGCTGCCCTTGGCAATCCCGACCTCGGCGGCGACGTCGTCCATCGTCATCAGATCGAAGCCCTTCTTCGCCAGAAGGCTGTTGACGGCGTCGAGGATCGCGTCTTCTCGAGCTTCAAACTGTTGTTTTTTAAAGGATATTCTCATCAAATCGCGATCCGCCCGAAAATTGTCGAGAACCGGTGGTTAGACACCGAACTTTATGGTACAAGAAGTGACTGGCCGGTCATACTTCGACTGCCGTGTTTATGCCCTGGACAATTCCCGCGTCAGCTCTGTTTTACAGCAACTGAACGAAGTCGACGAGAAGACACGAACAGTCCACCCCTGTCCGCCACTCGCCCCCGCGAGCCGGGCGGTCACGGTGCCGCGGTTGGGCACCGGACGAGGTGGCAGGTGATCGGTTCCGTCGCAGCAGTGTTTCCCGACAGCACCCCTTCCTTTCCCGTCTCATTTGCGAGGCCGACAATGCTCAATTCGTGGCGTGGTCTTGAAGTCAGTGTGGCAGTGGCTGGGCAGGAGCGTGAGGCCCCGTCCTCATCCGCTTCGCGTGTTCATACGGTCAAGTCGATCGAACCGGCGGAGCTCGTGGCGCTGCGCAAGCGTCTGGGCGACCGGCTGATCGTGGTCGACGTGCGCAACAGCCCCAAGGGCATGCTGCGCACGACACTGCCCGACGCGCGGGTGCTGTCGGTCGAGGAACTCGAGGTTCGCTGGCGCCAGCTGCCAGCCGATTCGACCGTCGTCGTGTACTGCTGGGACCAGTGGAGCACGCTGTCGGCGCGCGCTGCGCATCTGCTGACGCTGCGCGGGATCAAGGC
>CANGUQ010000217.1 GCA_947456915.1 Betaproteobacteria bacterium | reverse complement strand
TCCCTGAGCTCCGGGATGCCCGACTCGCGCACCGTCGGAATGTCCGGCGCCGAGGGCGAGCGCTGCGCGCTCAGCAGCGCAACCGGGCGCAGCCGGCCGCTGGCGAAGAACGGCACGGCCGGCGGCAGCGTGGCCACCACGATGTCGACCTGGCCCGCGACCGCATCGGCGACCGCGGGCGCGCAACCCCGGTGCGGGATGTGCATCGCGTCGATCTTCATCGTGAACTTGTACATCTCCATGCCGAAGTGATGCGGACTGGCGACGTTGCAGCTGGCGTAGGAGAACTTGCCAGGCGCCTTGAGCAGCATCGCAGTGAACTCGCGCATCGACTGTGCGCCGATCTTCGCCGGATTGACCGCGATCACCATCGGACCGGAGGTCACCACGGCGATCGGCGTGAAGTCCCTGATGAAGTCGAAGCCGAGGCTGGAATAGACGACCTGGTTGATGATGTGCGTGTTGGTGGCGAGCAGCAGCGTGTAGCCGTCGGCGGGCGCGCGGTGCACGAGTTCTGCGCCGATCGAACCGCCCGCGCCCGCGCGGTTGTCGATCAGCACCGGCTGCTTCCACAGCTCGGTGAGCCGCTCGCCGAACACGCGCGCCGTGGTGTCGGCCCCGCCTCCGGGCGTGAACGTGACGATCAGGCGTACCGGCTTCACCGGCGCGGTCTGCCCCGCGGACGATGGTGAGGGCTGCGCGACGGCGGTCGCGGCCGCCAGTGCGCCAGCGACCAGTCCCGACACCGCCCCAGGGCGATGCATCCACGACATGTTCATCTCCCAGAGTGCACGTTCGAACGACGACCATCGTAGCCCGGTTCAGGTCCGCCCTGTGACAGGCTCGTTTCGCACAGACCTGCCGCTCCCCGAGGCGTCCTCGAGCAAACCCCGTTCCATGAGCGACGCCGGCCACGCCGCAGCGAGCGCGGGGCGCCGGCGTGCTTCTTGCTACAGAAGGTCGCCCGTCACGCGCGCCGGGTCGCCCGTCACGCGCGCCGGGTCGCCCGTGTGGGCCGCGCACTTCCCGCGTCTGCGCCTCTGCGACCCGTCCAGCCTGCGTCCCGCGATATCTCCTGCCGTTCGAGCCCGAGGACTGCCATGCCCCACAGCCACCGCATCACCCTTGCCGCGATCGCGCTGATCGGCCTGCTCGACGCCAGCGGCACGCGCGCCCAGGCCGCCTGGCCGGATCGCCCGATCCGGCTGCTGGTGCCCAATGCCCCGGGCAGTGCGACGGACACGATCGGTCGCATCGTCGCCGCCGGACTGTCCGAGGTGGTCGGGCAGTCGGTGCTGATCGACAACCGGGCTGGCGCCAGCGGCCTCATCGCGATGGAGATCGGGCGCAAGGCGATCCCCGACGGCTACACGATCATCTTCGCCACCCCAGCGCTCACGATCGCGCCATTGCTGCAGGAAAAGCCGCCGTTCGATCCGCTGACCGCCTTCGAATTCGTGCTGCTGCTCGGGCGCACTCCGAACGCACTCGCCGTGCATCCGCAACTGCCGGTGAAGACGGTGGCCGAACTGATCGATCTGGCGCGCGCGAAGAAGGGACAGCTCAACATGGCCTCGGCCGGTGCCGGATCGCAGAGTCACCTTGCCGGATTCCTGCTGCTGACGCAGGGGAAGTTCGACGCCCTGCACGTGCCCTACAAGGGCGCGACGGCCGCCGCAGCCGCCGTGGTCAGTGGCGAGTCGCACTGGATTCTCACCCCTGCCCCGGCGGCGCTCGGACTTGCCCGCGCCGGCCGACTGCGGCTGCTCGCGCACAGCCTGCCCCGGCGCAGCGCACTGCTGGGCGACGTGCCGGCGATCGCGGAAACCGTACCCGGCTTCGACTACAGTTCGTGGAACGGCATCATGACGCCGCCGGGCGTGCCGCGGACCACTCTCGATGCCCTGAGCGCCGCGCTGCGCAAGGCGCTGGCGCGCAACGAGGTGCGCGAAGGCATGGCGCAGCAGGCGACCGAGATCGAACTGCTCACCGGCGAGGCATTTCGTCAGGTCGTCGCGCGGACGGTCAAGCAGAACGCCACTCTGGTAAAGGTGCTGGGGCTCAAGCCCGAATAGGCGCGGCGATGGCGCGGCGATCTCGCGCGCTGCCGCAGGTACCGCGCGTGCTCGCCGCAGGGGCAAGGTACCCGTACGGTACGCCCGCGCGGCGGGCATAATTCACCGTCGCAGCCAGCGGCCCGGGCTGGCGCGACGTTGCCGCGGCCCGAAGGTGCTCCGCAGGAGGAACCCGCATGAAGCCAGCCCTGTCCAGCCTCGCTGTCGCGATGGTGCTGTTCACAGTCGTTTCCCCTTCGCCGGCGCGGGCACAGGCAGTCGCGGGGGACTGGCCCGTCAAGCCGATCCGCCTGATCGTTCCGTTCGCCCCGGGCGGCATCGCCGACAACAGTGCGCGCGCGATCGCCGACCGACTGGGCAGCCGGCTCGGCCACGCGGTGATCGTGGAGAACCGGGCCGGAGCCTCAGGCAACATCGGCACCGAGGCGGTGGCGCGCAGTGCGGCGGACGGCCACACGCTGCTGCTGGGATTCGACGGTACGATGGTGATCAATCCGCACGTGTTCAACCGGCTTCCCTTCGACACACTGAAGGACTTCGCCCCGATCACCAAGCTTGGCGACTCGCCGCTGATCGTGGTCGCGCATCCCTCCCTGCCGGTGAAGTCGCTGAAGGACCTGCTGGCGTTGTCCCGGCGCAAGCCGGGCTCGCTCACCTACGGTTCCTCCGGTACCGGCGGCACGCCCCATCTCGCCTGCGAGATGCTCAACCAGCTGGCAGGCACCGACCTGACCCACGTACCGTACAAGGGCGGTGGCGCGGCCGTCGCCGACGCGGTCGGCGGCCACATTCCGCTGGTGTGTACGGCGATCGCCACCGCGCAGCAGTTCCTCAGGGACGGCAAGCTCAGAGCGCTGGCGGTGACCAGTGCGCGGCGCTCCCCGGCGCTGCCTGAGGTGCCCACCTTCATCGAGGCCGGATTCGCCGGATTCTCGGTGGAGAGCTGGGTCGGCGTGCTCGCACCGGCGCGCACCCCGCGGCCGGTCGTCGAGCGACTGCAGAGGGAGATCGCCGCGACGCTGCAGTCGCCCGAGGTCCGCGAGCGCTATGCCGTGCTCGGCATCGAACCGGTGGGCAACGGCCCTGACGAGTTCGCCGCCCAGATCCGCGCCGATCTCGCGCGCTGGGAGAAAGTGGTGAAGAAAGCCAACATCCGGATCGACTGAGGAACCCGCATGCCCGCCCTGCTCAAGTCCACGCTCGCCGCCGGCGAGTTCGTCGTGGCGCCCGGCGTGTTCGAGATGCTGTCTGCGAAACTCGCCGATCGCGCGCAGTTCAAGGCGCTGTACATGACCGGCTACGGCATCTCCGGCTCCTACCTCGGGGTGGCCGACGCCGGACTGGTCACGTACACCGACATGGCAGGCCGCGCACGCGCGATCTGCGAGGGCACCAGCACCCCGCTCATCGCCGATGCCGACACCGGCTTCGGCGGACTGATCAACGTTCGGCACACGGTACGCGGCTACGAGGCCGCGGGCGTGCAGGCGATCCAGATCGAGGATCAGGAAATGCCCAAGCGCTGCGGACACACGGCCGGACGCCGCGTCGTTCCCCTCGCCGACATGATCAAGCGCGTCGAGGTTGCGCTCGACGCGCGACGCAGTCCGGACACGCTGATCGTCGCGCGCACCGACGCGCGTACCTCGCTCGGACTCGACGAGGCGATCGCCCGCGGGCGCGCCTTCGCGCAGGCCGGTGCCGACATCGTGTTTGTGGAGTCACCCGAATCGGAAGAGGAGTTCGCCCGGATCGGCGAGGCGCTCGCTGGCAAGGCGTGGCTGCTGGCGAACATGGTGCCGAGCGGTCGCTCGCCGGAAATCCCGGCAGCGCGGCTCGCCGGGATGGGCTTCTCGATCGCCATCTATCCCGTTGCGGCGATGACGGCGGCCTGTGCTGCAATGGCCGCGACCTACGCGCACCTGCGGCAGCACGGCGACACGACAGCCACTGCAGTTCCGGCGTTCGACATGCAGCAACTGCACGACCTGATCGGCTTCCCGGAGGTCTGGGCGTTCGAGAAGCGATTCAGCGAGACGGACTGAACGGCCAGCGCGCGCACGCTCGTGCGCCGCCGCATCACTCGTCCAGCCGGTACACCTGCGCGGCAGACTCGACGCTCACCTTGCCCTGCTCCCGATCGCGACGCACCCGCTCGCGATCGCGCTCGCGCGGGTCGCCGAAGCCGCCCCCGCCGGGCGTCACCACCCGCAGCACGTCGCCGCGGGCGAGCGGAATCGACGAACCGGTCGACGGCAGCCGCCTCTCGGCGGTGCTGTCGGGGTTGAGAATGAACGCACCGAGCGCTCCCGGCCGGCCGCCGGCGAGGCCGCCGGCCGCGAAGCGCTGGCGTGCGCTGCGCAGGGCGACGGTCGCCTTGTCGCACAGCACACGCACGTCGCGCACCGCACCCAGCCCGCCACGAAATCGCCCGGCGCCACCCGAATCGGCGATCATCTCGTAGCGCTCGATGCGCAGCGGAAACTCCATCTCCAGCGACTCCACCGGCAGGTTGGAGGTGTTGGACATGTTGACCTGCACCACGTCGAGTCCGTCGCTGTGCCCGCGTGCGCCCTGACCGCCGGCGAAGTTCTCGTAATCGACGAAGTAGCGGCTGCGCTGCGCATCGTGTCCGGACAGGATGATCCCCTGACCGGGACCGCAGGCGGCAATCGCCCGCGCCGGCCCGGCCTGACCCAGCGCATTGAACATCGCATCGGCGAGCACCATCGAGGTGGTGTTGCGCGAACCGACGGCCGCTGGCGGCAGCGGATTCAGGATGCTGCCGGGACGCGCGATCAGCCGCACCGTGCGATACAGGCCTTCGTTGGTCGCGGCGTACGGATCGACCGCCGCACTCAGGCAGAAGTACGCCGTCGCCAGCGTGTGCGACAGCGGTACGTTCTTGCCGCTCTCCACCTGATCCGGACAGTCGCTGCAGTCGAACTCGATCGTGCCGTCCCGGACCGTGAGACGCACGACGAAGCGCACCGGCTGACCATCCACGCCGTTGTCGTCGAGCCAGTCCTCGGCCTCGTATACGCCCTCGGTCAGCACTTCGCGGATGCGCGCGCGCAGTCTCGCCTCCGTCGCGTCGATGATGCGGTCGAGATACTCGCGTGTCTGCGCGATGCCGTGACGACGGAACAGCTCGCCGAGGCGCTGCACGCCGCGCTCGCACGAGGCGAGCTGCGCCATCAGGTCGCCCTCGCCGAAATGCGGCGTGCGCGAGTTGAGCAGGAACAGCTCGATCATGTCGCCGCACAGCTGCCCGGCAGCGCGAATGCGCACCGGCGGCACGCGCAGGCCGTCCTGGAAGATGCTGGTGTTGTCGCCCGCCTCCGACCCGGGCACGCGCCCGCCGACGTCGGAGTGATGCGCGACCGCGACGGCGAATCCCACCGGTTCGGCCTGCGCGAAAACCGGCACCACGACCGTGCAGTCGTTCAGGTGCGTGACGCCGACGATGTAGGGGTCGTTTGCGAGAAAGGCGTCGCCCTCGCGCAGGCTCGCCAGCGGAAACCGCTTGAGCAGCTCCGGCACCAGACGCAGCGTGGAACCGAGGTGCGCCGGCGCGTTGGTCATCAGCGACAGCGCCCGTCCCTCGATGTCGCACAAGGCCGTCGAGCAGTCCGCACGCTCCTTGATGTTGGGCGAGAACGCCGTACGGATCAGGCTGGCCACCATCTCGCGCGTGGCTGCCTCCAGCGCGCCGGCGACGATCTCCACCTGTACCCCGCTCATCGTGCCGCTCCTTGCGTCTCGCGCAGGATCATGTTGCCGGCTGCGTCCACCCGCAGTTCGAACCCGGGCGGAACCACCGTCGTCGCATCCATCTGCTCGACGATCACCGGACCCTGCAGCCGGTCTCCCTCCATCAGTGCATCGCGCCCGTGGATCGGAACCGATGTGAACCCCAGGCCCTCGAACCACACGCTGCGCTGATCGGCGGCGAGCAGCGCACCGGTGCGCCCGGCGCGCGGCGCCGCCGGCGCGAGCGGCGGCAGCCGGTGACACACGCGCAGGCGAAACGTCACCAGCTCGACCGGCTTGTCCTCTGGCGCATAGCCGTAGAGCTTGCGGTGCGCCGTATGGAAGCTCGCACGCACGCGCTGCAGCCAGGCCAGGTCACAGGGGCCGGTCGCGGTGTCGATCGCCAGTTCGTGGTTCTGGCCCAGGTAGCGCATGTCGATCGAGCGGCCGATCAGCAGCCCGTCGCGGGGGTAGCCGCCGCGATCGAACGCCTCGATCGCCTCCGCTTCCAGTTCGGCAAACACTTCGGCCGCCACTGCGGCGAGGTCATCGCGCCCCTCGATCGCCAGCCGGGTGCGGCTGCTGTCGCGCTGCACGTCCTTCGCCAGCACGCCCATCGCGCACAGCACGCCGGGGGCTGGCGGCACCAGCACGCTGGCCACACCCAGTTGCGCCGCCACGCTCGCTGCGTGCAGCGGCCCCGCGCCGCCGAACGCCACCAGCGAGAAG
>CANGUQ010000216.1 GCA_947456915.1 Betaproteobacteria bacterium | reverse complement strand
GTGCCGCCACGCCCGCCTGCGCCCCCCCGGTGGCGCACCGGGCGCACCCTCCCCCGACTGCCCGGATATGCCGCAATGCCACGTTCGAAACGACCTGCCGCCGCCAGCGATCGCGATGTCAAGGGGTCCATTCCGCAGCAGCCGCAGGGGGCGGTCAGCGCGCTGCTCCCGGTGACGATCGAGCCCGGCGGCGTGCGCTACGCGCCGGGCATCCGCGCCGGGCGCTGGGTGTTCGCGACCGGGCACAAGGGCACGGCCGACTTCGTCAGCGGCATGGCGCCGGAGGTGATCGACGCCGAGGCGCCGCGCCACGGCCTGCCGAAGAACAAGAAGGAAGCGCAGCGCATCTTCACCAATTTCGATCGCGTACTGAAGGCTGGCGGCACCACGCGCGGCAGCGTGGTGCGGGTCGATCAGTACTACACGTCGGCACGCGTGGTCGACGCCTATCACGAGGTGCGGCGCGAGTTCTTCGCCGGCCACATTCCGCCGAGCACCTCGAACCTGCACCAGCGCTTCCTGCTCGCCGGCCAGGACATCGAAGTGCAGCTGATCGCGGCGGTGCCCGAGTCCGGTTTCGAGCCGGCGCAGCACCGGCCCGCGCATCTGCCCGTGCACGCGAGTTCCGGCTACAGCCCGGTACTCACCTGCGGTGACTACGTGTTCATCGCCGGCCAGACCTCGGAGGCGATCAACACCGCCGAGGGACCGCTCGATCCGCTCGCGCGCATGCCGGCCGGCCACCTGTGGAAGGGCACGCCGATCAAGCTCGAGGCAGAGTTCGTGATCGAGAAGAAGCTCAAGCCGGCGCTGGCGGTGGTCGACTGCACCCTCGAGGACGTGGTGAAGGCGCAGGTCTACCTGCGCGACATCGACGACGTGCCGGCGTTCAACGAGGTGTGGGCGAAGCACTTCGGCGCGCGGCTGCCCGCCACGGCGATCATCACCACCGCCAACCCCGGCTTCATCTGCGAGACGGGGCGCATCGAGATCAACACGATCAGCCTGCGCCGTGCCGGACGTACGAAGAAACGGTACATCGACGCCGGAGTGCCCACCGCCTTCGCCGGCCATCCGCAGGCGGTGCGTGCGGGCGATCTGCTGTTTCTGTCCGCGCTGATGGCGGTCGACGAGCGCGGCGCGCTCGCGCCGCGGGTGCGCGTCGATCCGCGCCAGCCGTGGTTCGCCGACGCCGCACAACTGCAGATGGACCTGATCCTCGAACAGGCGCAGGCGATCTGCCGCAAGGCCGGCACCTCGCTCGCCAACGTCGTGCGCGCCCAGCAGTTCCACACCGATCTCGCGGATTTCCATCCCGCGTGGAGCGCCTGGCAGCGCCACCTGCCGCAGCACCACGTGCCGTTCTCGGCGATCGAAGTGCCGGCGCTGGCGGTACCGGGCGCGGTCGTCATGCTCGACCTCTGGGTCTACGTGCCGTGAGCGGATGCGGTCGCGCACACGGCGCCGCTGCCGCCGCAGCGTCGCGCTCGGGTTCGCGGGCGCCGACGTATGCTGCAGCGTGCGTCGGGTGTGCGAAGCTCGCGTGCGGACCCGGTTCCTGAATCTCCCGCGCGATCGCGCGCCCGGGGCGTGTGCCGCACGCCGGGGACAATCCGCCAGTCGAGACCGTACCCACGCATCCCCGTTCCGGGTCCTGCCCCGGGCCGCCGTTCCCGGGCGCCACAGCCGGGAGTCTTCCGTGAAGTCCCGTCCCCCCATCCCTGTCTCGAGGTTTTCGCCAATGCCTGCTCCTGCCCGCACCTGTGGTCCGTCTCCCGTGCCCGTCCTGCGCCAGCGTGCGCTCCTCCTCGCGCTGGGGGCCGCCTGCGCGCTCGTCACCGTTGTCACGCCGCTGCAGGCGCAGCCGGCCGATCCCGCCGCCGGCTGGCCGAACCAGCCGGTGCGTTTCATCGTGCCGGCCACCGCCGGCGGTGGCACCGACGTGATCATCCGGTTGCTCGCCAAGTACATGACCGAGGCGTGGAATCAGCCGGTGCTGGTCGAGAACCGGGCCGGTGCAGGCGGGGTGATCGGCGCGCAGTACCTGACTACGCAGAAGCCCGATGGCTACACCTTCCTCGCCATTCCGAGCGCCTTCGGCGTACGCGGGGCGATCGATCCGAAGCTGCCGTTCGATTCGATCAAGGACTTCGTCGGCGTCGGTCAGATGGCGCGCTCGCCGAGCTTCATGGTGGTTTCGCCGTCGCTGGGCCTGAAGTCGCTGAAGGACCTGATCGCCTTTGCCAGGGGCAAGCCGCAGGGAATCGTCTACGGTTCCGCCGGTGTCGGCAGCACCGCCCACCTGCACGCGGCAGCCGTCGCGCATCTGGCCGGATTCAAGGCCGATCACGTCGCATACAAGGGCACTCCGGAGGCGGTCAATGACGCCATGACCGGGCGCATCCTCTACGCGTTCGCTCCCGGACCGAATGCGATCCCGCTCGCGCGCGAGGGCAAGCTGCAGATCCTCGCCACCAGTTCGATCGCCGGCACGCGCTTCATCACCGGTGTGCCGTCGCTCGCGCAGGCCGGGCTGGCCGGCTACGAGGGCGAGGACTGGTTCGGTGTCGTCGCGCCGGCAGGCACGCCGCTGGCAATCCGCCAGCGCGTGGCGAAGGAGATGGCGCGCATCCTCGCGCTGCCCGAGGTGCGCGAGCGACTGGCGACCCTGGGCGCCGAGCCAGTGTCCTCCGGCCCCGCGGAGTTCGAGTCCTTCGTGCGCGACTACATCCTGCGCACGCGCAAGCTCGCCGACGAGATCGGCATGAAGCCCGAAGGCTGAGCGCACCCTTTCCTGCCGAGGTATTCGCCGATGACCCGACCGAGCTTCGATCACCCCGACTACGCCCGTACCGCAGCCCTGCTCACGCGCGAGGCGGTACGTGACACGCTCGTCGAGATGGTGGACATCGCGAGCCCGACCGGGCGCGAGGCCGAGTTCGCGCGCTACCTGGTGGAGCGGATGCGCGCGAGCGGCTGCCGCGCGTATCTGCAGGACGTGAGCCCGGGCCGGCCCAACGCGATCGCCGTGATGAGCGGCGAGGGCAGCGGCGAGAGCCTGCTGTTCACCGGCCACATGGACACCTCCTACGACGGCGACGAGGAGTATCTGCACGCAGAGGGCTTCAAGGCGAAAGCCATCGTGCGCGGCGACTGGATCTGGGGTCTGGGCGCGAACAACATGAAGAGCGGTCTCGCCTCGGCGGTGGTGGCGATCGAGGCCATGCAGCGCGCGGGCGTGCGTCTTGCCGGCGACGTGCTGCTGGGCGGGGTGGTCGGCGAGACGGAGAAGGCGCCGGTCGAGGAGTTCCAGTCCGAGGCGCAGGCCGGCTACGGTGTGGGCACGCGCTACATGGTCACGCACGGGGTGACTGCCGACCACGCGGTGCTGTGCGAGCCCACGACGCTGCAGGTGTGCACGGCGAACATGGGCGTGTCCTGGTTTCGCATCACCCTCGGCGGCACGATGGCGCACTCGGCGTGGTCGGCGCGGCCGGGCGTGGTCAACGCGATCGCGGAGATGGCGCTGCTGCAGCCGAAGATCGCTGCGTGGGCGGAGCAATACAGCGCACGTCACGTCTACATGGGCGAGCGTCCGAATGTCACGGTGGCGGCGATCCGCGGCGGCATGCCGTGGCGGCTGTCGCGCAATCCGTGGGAGTGCAGCCTGTACCTCGATGTGCGCACGGTCCCGGGCACCACCACCGAGCAGATCCGGCGCAGCCTGCGTGGCGTGCTGCGCACCTTCGCGCAGGAGCGCGGCTGCGCGGAGCCGGTGCTCGACTGCTACGTCAGCGATCCGGCGACCGACATCGGCGATGCAGCGAGGATCACGCAGGTGATGCGCGCAGCCCACCAGCAGGTGACCGGCACCGACTCGCCCGGTCTCATCCGCCGCCCCGGCGCGGATTCCACGCACCTGAACCGTTACGACATTCCGACGCTGTGCTACGGCCCGGGCGGACGCAGCTACCCCGACTCCAGCGGCCGGCAGATGCACGCCGTGGGCGAGCACGTGAACATCGACGATCTGCTCACTGCTGCCAGGGTGTACCTTGCGGCGGCGTTCGCGGTGTGCGGCCGCGCGTCTGGCTGAGCGTCCTACTCGACCTTGGCGCCGGTCGCACGCACCACCTTCGTCCAGCGATCGATCTCGCTGCGAATGAGCGCGGCGAACTCCCCCGGGGTGGACTCGGTGAGGTCCATCCCCTGCGCCTGCAGCTTGGGCCGCACGCCGGGGTCTGCGATCGCCTTGCGGAACTCGCCGTTCAGCTGGTTGACGATCGCCTCCGGTGTTCCCGCGGGCACCGAATAGCCGAACCAGCCGCTCACGTCGAAGCCGGGCACTCCGGATTCGGCGAGCGTGGGCATCTCCGGCAGCGTCGCCATGCGCTTGCCCGAGGTGACACCGAGCGAACGCAGCCGGCCGGCCTTCACCTGCTCGATCACCACCGGCACGCTGGCGAAGGCGATCATGGTCTCGCCGGCGAGCACTGCATTGGCCGAGGCCGGTGTGCTCTTGTAGGGCACGTGGATGAGTCTGGTGCCGGTGCTCATCGCGAACATCTCGCCGGCCATGTGCTGCGAAGTGCCCGAGCCCCCGGAGGAAAAGGTGATTTCGCCCGGGCGCTTCTTCGCCAGCGCGATCAGGTCCTTGACGTTTTTCACCGGCATCGACGGGTGCACGACCAGCATGTTCGGGTTGGTCGCGAGCAGGATCACCGGCGCGAAGTCCCTGATCGGGTCGAAGGCGAGCTTGCCGTAGAGCGACGGGTTGATGCCGTGCGTGCTGATCGTGGTCAGGAACAGCGTGTAGCCGTCCGCTGGCGACTTCGCCGCGATTTCCGCGGCGACGTTGCCGCCGGCGCCGGGGCGGTTGTCGACCACCACCGGCTGACCCATCTGGCGCGCGAGCGGATCGGCGAGCACGCGCGACAGGATGTCGCCGACCGAGCCGGGGCCAATGGTGACCAGGATGCGCAGCGGCTTGGACGGGAACTTCTGGGCGTGCGCGGCCGGTACCCCGGCGAGCACCAGCGCAGCCGCCGCCGCCGTGCAGGCGCCGCACAGCGCGCGCGATGTGCGGGTGAGCGCGACACCGGCAGCGCCGTCGAGGCCGTTACCGGTGCAGCGAAACGCGTGATGGGACGCAGTCATTGCGGGATCGCCGCTCACCGGCGCATGATTCGAGGAGACCGAATTGTCGGCGTGTTGCGCTGCTGCGGCAAGATGCGAGCGTCGGCGCGCACCCGCGCGGCAGCCGGCGCCGGGCGCCGACCGGCAGTTGTGGACTGTCGGTCCCTCACCCGCAGTCGCTCGCCGCGCAGCGCCGAGAGCCGCTCGCCGACCTGAAGTCGCCGGCAGCCCGCGGCGGCAGGCGGTCCGCCGCGCACCGCAACCTCCGATCTCCAGCCGCCAACCGTCTTCACCGCCCGCCCCGAGGAACCGCAATGGCCAGTCCCGAGACCTACAAAGGCATCATTCCCGCCGTGTCGCTGCCGCTGCATGCCGACCTGACGATCGACTTCGCCGACCTGCAGCAACTGGCGCGGCGCCTCGCCGGCATTCAGGGCATCGCCGCGCTGATGACCAACGGCCACACGGGCGACGTGTTCAGTCTGACCGTGCCCGAGCGTGCCCAGGTCACGCAGGCAGTGGTCGAGGCAGTGGCCGGCAGGATGCCGGTGATCTCCGCGGTGGTCGCCGAGGGCATCACCGCGGCGGTGGACGAAGGTCTGCAGCAGAAGGCTGCCGGGGCGACCGGACTCGACATCATGCCGCCGCACCACTGGCTGCGCTTCGGGATGCGCCCGTCGCACGTGATCGATTACTTCGCCGCGATCGGCGAGGGCACGGGGCTCGATCTGGCGGTCCACGTGTACCCGTCGTGGTCGCGCGCGAGCTATTCCTGCGAGGTGCTTGCCGAACTGGCGAAGCTGCCGTGGGTCAAGCTGTTCAAGGTGGGCACGCGCGAGATGAACAAGTATGCGTGCGACATCGCCGCCATCCGCGCCGCCAACCCGCAGGTTGCCGTGCTCACCTGCCACGACGAGTACCTGCTCGCCTCGATGGTGCAGGGCGTGGACGGTGGTCTGCTCGGCTTCGCCTCGTTCATTCCCGAACTGATCGTCGAGGTGATGCAGTCGGTCTGGAGCGGCGATCTGAAGCGTGCAATGGCCGCGCAGGCGAAGATCAATCCGTTCAAGGAAGTGGTGTACGGGATGGGTGAGCCCACCGGCGATGCGCACGCGCGGCTCAAGCTCGCGATGGCAATGGCCGGCCAGCTGAAGGCGGCCCACGTGCGACCGCCCACCGAGATGCCCGATGCAGCCACCCGCATGCGTATCGCACAGGCCTTGCGCGAGGCCGGGATGCTGCGCAACGAGAACGCGTAGCCGCGAGGCGCGCCGTGGCGACGGGGCTGGCGGCCGTCTGCGTTGCGGCGCGCGCCGGCAAGGTGTGATCCCTGTCCTGACCGGAGGTGAAGATGGCTGTGGAGGAGGACGTTCGCTTGCCCGTGATCGGTGTGCTCGGTGTCGGGATCATGGGCGGGGAGATGGCGGTTG
>CANGUQ010000215.1 GCA_947456915.1 Betaproteobacteria bacterium | reverse complement strand
GGTTACTTCCAGCCGACCCGGTCGAGAATCTTCTGCGCGAGCGGCTGGTTGCGTCCGAGCACTCCGATGTTGACCGACTCCGCCTTGAACTTTCCGAGCGAGGCGAGCTCCGGATTCTTCGCTGCAGCAGAGGCCACGGCCGGCCACTCGTTGTTGCCGTCGGCGAAGTAGATCTGGGCTTCATCGCTTGCGAGATACTCCAGGAACAGCCGCGCCGCAGCGCGGTTGGGCGCGGTGCGAAGCATGCCGCCGCCGGAGACGTTGATGTGGGTGCCGAAACTCGCCTGATTCGGGAAGGTCAGTGCGACACGCTCCATCAGCTGCCGGTCTTCCGGGCGATCCGATTTCATCAGCCGCACGTAATAGTACGTGTTGACCACCGCGACGTCGCACTCGCCGGCGCCCACACCGCGGATCTGATCGATGTCGCCGCCGCGCGGCGCGCGCGCGAGATTGGCAACGACGCCACGCGCCCACTGCTCGGCTCCGGCGGCACCCAGATGCTCGATCATCGCCGCCATCAGCGACAGATTGTAGACGTGGTTGCTCGCGCGGATGCACAGTCTGCCCTTGAGCCGCGGGTGGGCGAGATCCTCGTAGTTCGCGACCTCGGCCGGCTTTACCGTCCTGCGGTCGTAGACGATCACCCGAGCGCGCGTCGAGAAGCCGAACCACGTCCTCTCCGGCGTGCGCAGCTGTGCCGGGATCCGCGCCTCGAGTACCGGCGACTGCAGCGGTTCGAACAGATCCAGCTGCTCTGCCCGCCACAGCCGCCCCGCGTCGACGGTCAGAAAGACATCGGCCGGACTGTTGCGCCCCTCGCTGCGCACGCGCTCCAGCAGCGCGTCCTCACCCGCTTCGATCTTGTTCACCCGGATGCCGGTCTTGCGGGTGAAATTGGTGTACAGAGCCTCGTCGGTCTGATAATGACGGGCCGTGTAGAGGTTCAGCACCTTGTCGGTCTGCGCGCGTGCGCTCGCCGGCAGCAGCGCACACAGCAGCAGCAGCCCCGCCCAGACGCGGTGACGCGGGCTTGCCGGCACTGCCGGGCGCGGCCGCGTGGCCAGCACGGTGACTGCGCGCGTGCGCGAGGGCAGAAAACCGGTCTGGACAGCGATCATCGGAGGCCTTCGTGGTTCAGCGTCGAAACGCTCGGGTGTCCAGAATAACAAGAACGATTCTCGTTTGTAAATGATAAAGATTCGCATTGGGTGGATCCAGCGGGCGGCCGGGGCGCACGTCTCTCCGGCTCGGCTGGCACGCCAGGCGACGGCCGTGGGCTTGGTGCTCATTGCCGTTTCCGGGTGCGCACTGCGCCAGGCGGCCGAGCCGGTCGCCCCGGCGCCGCAGAGCATGCCGCTGCCCCAGCCGATACCGGAGCCGGTCGCCGTGGCGCCGCGCGTGGCGCTGGCCCTCGGGGGCGGCGCAGCGCGCGGATTTGCCCACGTCGGCGTCATCAACGTCCTGGAGCAGGCGGGTATCGTTCCCGAGATCGTCACCGGCACCAGCGCCGGTGCGGTGGTCGGCGCGATCTACGCCGCGGGCTACCGCGCGGCAGATCTGCTGCGCATAGCCAGTCAGCTCGAGCAGTCCGACGTACGCGACCTGACGTTGCCCGATCGCGGCTTCGTGCGCGGCGAGCGCCTGCAGGGATTCATCAATCGCGCGGTGCAGAACCGACCGATCGAGAAGCTCAATCTGCGCTTCGCCGCGGTGGCGACCGATCTGCAGAGCGGAGATGCAGTGCTGCTGCGCACCGGCGACACCGGGCTGGCGGTACGTGCCTCGAGCGCGGTGCCCGGCGTGTTCCAGCCGGTACAGATCGGAGATCGGCAACTCGTCGACGGGGGACTGACGCAGCCCATTCCGGTGCGTGCCGCACGCGCGCTCGGGGCAGAGGTCGTCATCGCGGTCGACATTTCGAGTCAACCCGCATTTCGCCGCCTTGCCAGCTCGATCGATGTGCTGCTGCAGACCTTTTCGATCATGGGGCGCGCGCTGGCTGCGCGCGAACTGAACGATGCCGATGTGGTCATCCGGCCCGCGATCGGCCAGCTCAAGCCGACCGACTTCGAGAATCGCCAGCTCGCGATCGCTCAGGGCGAGCGGGCTGCTCGCGAGGCGCTGCCGCAGATCAGGCGCGAGATCGAGGCGATGACGCGCCGAAGGTGAGTTGCGGCTGCGCCGCGGCGGAGCGTCAGGTGGTCAGCCGGCGGGCGCCGTTGAACCGGTTGACCCAGTAGCGGCTCTGCATGTCGACGATGTGCACCCGGCCCCCTCGGCTGGGCGCGTGGATGAAGCGGCCCTCGCCGATGTAGATGCCGACGTGCGAGAAGCGTCGGCCGCGGGTGTTGTAGAACACCAGATCGCCGGGCTGCAGTTCGGACACGGCGATGCTTTCGCCGAGTTGAGCCATCTCGATCGAGTTGTGCGGCAGAGCGCGACCGGTGACCCGGTTGAACACGTAGCGCACCAGACCGCTGCAGTCGAATCCCGTTTCCGGCGAGCGCCCGCCGAAGGTGTAGCGGATGCCGATCAGGCCCATCGCATACATCGCGAGTTCCTGCGCACCGAGCACTGCACGGTCGGCCAGTGTCTGCGCGAACGACTGGGCGGCGGAAGCGATCTCCATTCCGGTAGCTCCATCGGACCGCGACTCGCGGACGTCCTGCGCATTCACGGTCTGCGCACAGATCAGCAGAGGCAGGAAGATCGCCGCAAGCACACGGCCGGGGTACAGTCGCCCGAATAGTCGAACAAGTGCAGGCATGATCTGAAGGTCCTTCCGGAACAGCTTGATATTGGGGGAGAATCCGGATTTACGGCGCAGTCGGAAAGCATGTCGACCGGCCGTCTGGTGCAGGCCACCCTTGCAGAAGGCGCGCAGGATGCCACAGCACGGGCATGATGACAATCTGTCCCCGGCCCACGGGATGGCGATCGTGCTGTGTCTCGATGACGACCGGGAGCCCCGGAGGCCACGGCACGCGACGCAGCGATCGTCCGACGGGCCAGCGGGTGCTGCGACACGCCTGCGCGGAGGCCGGGCGGTATGCGCGTGCGGGACAGACCACGGTGAGCTATGACGGGAGTAAACAGATGCGGCGACGATTCCTGGGCTGTGCAGCGGCTGTGACAACTCTGATTTCCTGGTTGCCGTTCGGAGATGTTGGTGCGCAATCAACGACGATGGAGATATTTGCCCTCAGATTCAGGACGGTCGATCAGATCATTCCGCTGATTCGGCCGCTGGTGCCGCCACCCGGAACGGTGACGGGGCTGCAGAACCAGCTCATCGTTCGCAGTACGCCACAAAACATCGCAGAGATACGTGCAGTTCTTGATCGGATAGACGTCGTTCCCAGACGTTTATTGATTACCGTCCGACAGCAGTCGGATTCCGCGGCGGAGCGCGACCGCGTCGGCGTCAGCGGCACGATCGCGATCGGGCGTGCAGCGGAAGTGAGCGTGGACCCGCCCGCCGGGCGCGCCGTGGACGTCGACGTGGTGAGTTCCAGGCGGACAGGCGGGGAGTGGTTCGTCCAGCTGATCCAGGCGCTGGAAGGGCAGCCGGCATTCATCCAGACAGGACAGCTTTTGCCGGTACCTTCACGTCAGGTGGTGCGCGGTCCGTCGGGGAGTCAGGTCGTCGAGCGTGTCGAATACCTGGAAACCGGCACTGGATTCACCGTGCTACCCCGGCTGGCCGGAGATCAGGTGTTCCTCGACATCCTGCCGCAGCGCGAGAGCGCGAATGCCGCGCAGCCCGGCACGGTGAGCGTGCAGCGGATCGCGACGACTGTGGCGGGGCGGCTCGGGGAGTGGATCGATCTGGGCGGCAGCACGCAGCGCAGCGACGAGCGCGGCAGCGTCATCCTTGGCCGGACTGTGCGCAGCGGCAGCGAGGGGCTGCGGGTACAGGTCCGGGTCGAGGAACTGCGTTAGCGCGGTCGTCTCGCACACAACGAGCGGCGTCGGGCGCATGGATCCGATCACGCACGCCCTGTCCGGCGCACTCGTTGCGCTGGCACTCGATCCCGCAGGGGCAAGCCGCTCGCCGGTGTCTCGGCGACTGCGCGTGACGACTGGCGCGCTGGCTGGCGTGTTTCCGGATGCGGTCCTGTGGTGGCGCTGGACGGACCCGCTCGCGGTGCTGTCGACCCTGCCGAACTGGACGCACGCGCCGCTGCTCGCCCCGCTGTGGGCACTGCTGCTGGCCGTGCTGCTGGCGTCTGGCCGGCGTTGCCTGCGCGACTGGCCGGCGCTCGCCGTCATCGCCGGGGCAGCGATCGGGGCACACCTCGTGCTCGATCTGTTGACAGCGAACGGCCTGTCCGTCGGCTGGCCATTCACCGCCGCCCGGCACGCGCTGCCGCTGCTCCACCCGCTGGATCCATGGCTGCTGCTCGTCGCAGTCGTGGCCGCCGGTGTCGCGGTGCTGCGGCCATCGTGGGCACGCCGCGCCGCGGTCGGGTGCTTCGCGGCATGCGCCTGCTATCTGCTCGCGCTCGGCCACTGGCGCGAGCAGGCGCTTGCCATCGGAGAACGGCAGGCGAGCACGCGCGGCGTGTCGGGTGGGGCGGTGCACGCCTTCCCGCAGCCGCTGTCACCGCTGCACTGGCAGGTGCTGGTGGCGCACGAGGACGCCTTCGAGATTGCCTGGGTCCGCCTGCCGCTGCGCCCCGGCGGGCCTGCGCCGACGGCCCAGGCAGCCCCGTCGGCAACCACCGCGCCGCGCCATGCGCTGGCCGCTGTTCTCGGCGCCTACCGGCCGCCGGCAGCGGTGCGCTGGGAGTTCCGCTCCCGCTTCGGCGAGGACAGCGGCCGTGCCGAACTCGTGCGCAGCGCGTGGAATCAGCCGGAGTTCGAGCCGTTTCGCCGATTCAGCGTGCACACCGTGTTCAGCCACGCCGAGTACAGCTCCGAGACCCGGCAGGTCTGCGCGTGGTTCTACGACGCGCGCTTCGCACTGCCGGAACTGCCGCCGGCGCTGCGCTTCGGTGCCTGCCAGCACATGGACGAGCGGACCTGGTCGATCCGGCGTGCGCCCGGCCCGCTGCCGTTTCTCTGAGGGCGGCGGCGCCGCGGCCAGCGCTCGCGTGTACGTGCCCGCCGGCCAGTCAGCCTTCGCGCAGGGCAGCGAGGTCGAGCAGCGGCGCATCGAATACGGTGCGCGTGGCCGCCAGCAATCGATCGCTGCGCGCATGGGTCCAGCCCGCATAGGCAGTGTTGCCGTGGAACTTCGTCTCCAGTTCCTCGGCGCTCAGTGGCGCGCTGACCCCGCCGCGGATGAACGGCTGGCGCTCCTCGATCACCCGGCCGTCGCGCAGCGTGAGGCGGACATGGCCGGTGTAGGCCTTCGGATACGGATTGTCGGGATCGACGACGTAGCGCACCTTTCCGGCGAGCGAGAGGATGCGCGGATCGGTCACGGTCTGCGGCGTGAATGCGCTCAGCCCGGCTGCGCCGGTGACGAAGGCCACGGCAATGTTGAACGGGGTGCTGAACTTCGCGCCGTACTCGGTGGCCGGGCGGTGCTTGGCGGCGAGCGGCTCCCACAGGCGATGCACGTAGCCCTCGGCCGTCTCGCACAGCACCTCGGTGATGTCCTCCGCGGTGAACCCCTCCCGTCGGGCGCGGGTCGCGAGGCGCAGCGCGCAGTCGATGTAGGGCTGGTTCATCGTCCCGGTGGCGTAGGGCTTGAACGTGATCGACAGCAGCGTCCAGTCGGTGCCGAAGCCGTCCAGCAAGGCTGCGTAGTCGCCATCGGCGCGATGAGCAAAGCCGTTGTAGAGACCGTGCGTTCCCTCGAACACCGTCCGCGGCGCGAAGAAGCCACCGCCGCCGATGCGAGCGGCGCGCACGCCGCACTGCGCAGCCCAGCCCGCGTGCAGCCGCTTCGTCCACGAGCCTTCTGCAAGGTACTCGATGATGCCGCTGGCGAGGCTGCCGGCCACGCCGAGCGCATCCACGGCCTGCCGGCGGTCGTGGCGCAGCATGACCGAGACGGCGAGCGTGGCAGCCATCGCGCCGAGGATGGCCGTCGGATGGAAGCCCGACTTGTGGATCGCCTTGGGGACCACGCGGCTCATCCGGCACAGTGCCTCGGTACCGGCGACGATCCCGGCCAGCGCGTCGGCGCCGCTGCAACCGAATCGTTCGCCCGCAGCGAGCACCGCCGGCACGACCACTGCCGCGCTGTGTACCGGCCCGCCCTCGTACGTGTCGTCGAAGTCCTCACCGTGGGCCGCGGTGCCGTTGATCAGAGCGGCGTCCTCGGCGCTGAAGCGCGCGGCGTGACCGAACGCACTCGACGCGGTCCGGCCCTCCTGCGCATCGAGCGCACCGATCAGCGCTCGCATGTAGTCCGTGTCGCGCGCAGCCACGCACAGGCCGGCGACGTCGAGCAACAGGCGTTCGGCCTGCGTGCGCACCGCTGGCGGCAGCGCGCGGGCGTCGATCTTCAGCGCGGCCTCGGCCAGCTGCTCGGACACGGACCGCGTCAGTGCCACCGCGTGTGCTCCTGAATTCGTCTCGCTCATCTCGCCGCCTTCGTTCCATGAGACTGCCGCC
>CANGUQ010000214.1 GCA_947456915.1 Betaproteobacteria bacterium | reverse complement strand
GCAGCCGGTCGCCCGCTCGCGCCCGCGCCCGCACCCGCCTCCGCCACCGCGGGCGCGGCCACGCCCTGGATCATGTCCGAGACGGTCTTCGCCAGCGAGCGGCGTGCGCGCTTCGCGGCTGGTTTGCCCTGCGCCGGCAGCCGCACCGGCTCGCAGTACACGGCGTCGTCGAAGTCGCGCGCAGTCTCGCCGTCGATCGTCACCAGCGGCAGGGCGCGCAGATCGACGCGCCCGCGCAGGTCCGTCTTGCGCGGCACGGCGGGAAACTTCGCCGCGAGCCGCTCCACCTGCTCGCTGAACACGTGTGGCAGATCGTGCTTGCGCAGCGCGATCTCGATCTCCATGCCCGGATCGGCATACGTGCCCAGCACCTCGACGATGTGCCCGATCGGCTGGGTGCTGCGGGTGGGCTGCTCGATGATCTCGGCGACCACGACCTGCCCGTCCCGCGCCGGATGCGGATCGTCGGCGGCAACGAGGATGTCCTGACTGAGCCTGCGCTCCTCGGCGACGACGAAGCGCACACCGTGCTCGACGTGCAGTCGCCCGACGACCCGCCGGTTGCCGCGCTCGAGCACCTCGACCACGACACCCTCGCGCTTGCCGCGGCGCGGCGCCGGCACCTCGCGCACCAGCACCCGGTCCCCGTGCAGCACCTTCTGCATCTCGCCGGGGCCGAGGAACAGGTCGCCGCTCGCATCGTCGGGCACCAGGAAGCCGAAGCCGTCGGGATGCCCCTGCACACGGCCGCGGATCAGGTCCATCTTCGACGGAAGTCCGAGCGCTCCGCGCCGGTTGGCGATCAGTTCGCCTTCGCGCTCCATCGCCGCCAGGCGGCGGGCGAAGCCCTCGGCTGCATCGGGGCCCACGCCCAGCGCATGCGCGAGGTCCTGCGGTTCGACCGGCACCCCCGCGTCGCGCAAGGCCTGCAGGATCTGGTCGCGCTCGGGAATGGCGACGGCAAAGGTACGCGTGGCCGCGGTCCGGCCGGTCGCGCTACGGCGACGCTGATAGGTCAATTTGACAAAGTCCGAAGGGTTGAATACATTTCGCGGCCGCAGTGCCGAGATGGCGGAATTGGTAGACGCACCAGGTTCAGGTCCTGGCGGTGGCAACACTGTGGAGGTTCGAGTCCTCTTCTCGGCACCAGCAGCCCTGTCGTTCTTTCTTCTGCACCCCCGACGATAACACCAGAGTGCGGCAAGACTCTGATGTGCAAGGCGAAAGACGACCGATCGCGCGCCAGGTACCCGCTCGCTGCCGGGTGCTCGCGCACGGGTGGGCGCGCCGCACGTGCGCCGGACGCCGTGGTTGCGGGCGCGGCCGCCGCGCGGTGTGGCGTCAGATCGCGAACAGCCGTCTCGCGTTGCCGCCCCGGACCTTGTCGCGCAGCTGCGGTGGCAGCAGGTCGACAGTCGCCAGGATGCCGCTCATGTCGCTGATGTTGTGCGGGTAATCGCTGCCGAACAGCACGTGATCCTCGCCGAACACCTCCAGCGTGTCGCGCAGGGCATTGCCCGAGTACAGCACCGAGTCGGAGTAGATGCGCTTCAGATACGTGCTGGGACGCTCGCTGATACGCGTGCGCGCGGCGGCGATCACCTCGTGGCAGCGGTCCAGCCGCGGCGCGAGGAACGGCAGCGTGCCTCCGCCATGCGCGACGATCAGCTTCAGCCGCGGAAAACGGTCGAAGAAGCCGTCGAAGATCATGCGTGTCACGGCAAGCGTCGAGTCGAAGGTGAAGCCCACCGAGGCCGAGAGCTGGTACACCGCGATGTCCATCTCGGCGCAGCCGCACGGCACCGTGGGGTGGAGGAACACCGGCAGTTCGCGCCGGTCGATCTCCGCCCAGATCGGCTCGAAGCGCGGGTCGGTCAGCGAGGCGCCGCCGATGTTCCCGAGCACCATCACGCCGCGGGCGCCCTCGTCGATCGCACGCGCGAGTTCCGCCAGAGCGGCGCCCGGGTACTGAAACGGCAGCGACGCAATCCAGCGCAGCCGGCCCGGATGCTGCGCCTCGGCGTCGGCGAAGCTGCGGTTGATCGCACGCGCCGCGCGTGCACTTGCCTGCTCGTCGCCCCAGTAGACATTCGGGCCGGTCAGCGACAGCACCGCCAGGCCCACTCCGGCCTCGTCCATCGCGGCGATGCGCTGGCCGTAGTCGAACATGCGCGCCTCGGGCGTCATGAATGCCACACCGTCGTAGTGGATCACCTCCTTGCCGCCGGTGACCTGCCGGATCGAGAAGCGCGAACCGCTGTGCGCGCGAAACAGCTGCAGCCACTCCTCGCACAGCATGTGCGAGTGGATGTCGATTGCCTGATGCATCCGATGCCCTCCCCCGTGCGCTGCGCAGCGTGAACGCCGCGCGCATGGCCGTCACTGCTCGGGCTTCACGCCCGCCTCCCGGATCACCTGCCCGAAGCGGGCGATCTCGGCCCTGATGTAGTCGCCGAACTCGGCCGGCGTGCCGCCGAGCATCTCGGCGCCATCGGCGGTGATGCGCGCACTCACCTCGGACATGCGGATCGCCCGGTTGATCTCGGCGTTCAGACGCTGAATCGCCTCGGGCGGGCTCTTGGCCGGCATCACCAAGCCCTGCCACGAGTAGAACACGAGATTGCGGTAGCCGAGTTCAACCAGCGTCGGCACCTCGGGCGACACCGCCATGCGCTTCTCGCCGGTGTGCGCGATCGCGCGCAGGCGCCCCGTCTTCACGTGGTTCAGGCTGGTGTTCTGGAACATCATCGCGATCTGTCCGGCCAGCAGATCGACGTCGGCTGGCCCGCTGCCCTTGTACGGCACCTGGATCAGATCGAGCCGCGCCGCCGTCTTCAGCATCTCCATCGCCATGAACGAGGGACTGCCGGTGCCTGCCGTGCCGTAGGTGAGCTGGCCCGGCCGCGCGCGCGTGAGGGCCACCACGTCCTTGATCGACTTCACCGGCAGCGACGGATGCACGACCAGCACCATCGGCGTGCGCGCCACCAGCGCCACCGGGGCGAAGTCGCTGACCGGGTGATAGGGCAGACGCTGGTAGAGGTGCGGATTGATCGCGAGCGTCGTGCTGGTGGCGAGCAGCAGCGTGCAGCCATCCGGCGCCGCGCGCGCCACGAACTCGGAACCCACCAGCGTCGCTGCGCCAGGCCGGTTCTCGACGACCACCGGCTGGCCGAGCGCCTCGGCGAGGCGGGCGCCGAGCACGCGGCTGATCATGTCGGTGTTGCCCCCGGGAGCGTACGGCACGACGAAGCGCAACGGCCGGGCCGGCCACGTCTGCGCCGATGCGGGCACGGCGCAGGCCGCGAGCAGCACGGCTGCGATGCGGCGCGAGCGCCCTGCCCGGCCCGCCCTCGCCGCGCCGGCGATCATTCGGGCTTCACCCCGGCATCGCGGATCACCTTGCCGAAGCGCCCGATCTCGCTCCTGATGTAGTCGCCGAACTCCGCAGGTCCCGCCGCGAGAATCTCCGCGCCTTCGGCAGTGATGCGCGACTGCACTTCGGGGACCTTCAGCGCGCGCACCACCTCGGCGTTCAGACGCGCCACGACCTCCGGCGGCGTGCGCGCCGGAGCGACCACGCCCTGCCACGGATAGAACACCACCGACCCGAAACCGGCTTCCCTCATCGTCGGCACGTCCGGCGCCACGCTCATGCGCGCCTCTCCGGTGTGCGCGAGGGCGCGCAACCGGCCGGCGCGCACGAAGGCGAGGCTGGTGTTGTCGAACAGCATCGAGATCTGCCCGCCGAGCAGATCCGGTACCGCCGGCCCGCTGCCCTTGTAGGGGACGTCGATCAGACTGATGCCGGCGGCGCTCTTGAACAGCTCGGAGGCCATGTACGAGGGGCTGCCAGTGCCCTGCGTGCCGTTGGAGATCTGACCCGGTCGCGCGCGCGCGAGCGCCACGAGGTCCTTCACCGACTTCACCGGCAGCGACGGGTGCACGACGAGCACCATCGGCACGCGCGCGATCAGCGTGATCGGAGCAAAGTCGTTGACCGAATCGTAGGGAAGCTTGCGGTACAGGTGCGGATTGATCGCCAGCGTCGTGCTGGTGGCGAGCAGCAGCGTGTAGCCATCGGGCGCCGCGCGAGCGACGAACTCGGCACCGATCAGCGTCGCGGCGCCGGCCCGGTTCTCGACGATCACCTGCTGCCCCATCGCCTCGCCGATGCGCGCACCGATCACCCGCGCGATCATGTCGGTGTTGCCCCCGGGCGCATACGGGACCACCCAGCGCACCGGCTTCACCGGAAACGACTGCGCGTGTGCCGCACCGGCTGCCGCGAGCGCTGCCGCACCCAGCCACAGCGCGAGCCGTGCGTCGGCCGCGACCCGAGCGTGCGCCCTTGTGCGCGCCTGAAAATTGCTTTCTACTCGCATCGTCGTCTCCCTCGTTCGATGCATCCGCCGGCAGCCCGCCGTCCCGCCCGCTGCGCACCCCGCTGCGCGGTCCCCCTCCGCTCACCGGTGTCACTGAAATGGGTCTACCCGAAGCCACCCGGTTCGAAGTCAACGGCCGCGCCTGCGTGGTACAGGCCGAGGCCGACACGCCGCTGCTGTACGTGCTGCGCAACGATCTCGGGCTCAAGGGCGCGAAGTTCGGTTGCGGGCTGGGGCAGTGCGGCGCGTGCACGGTGCTGATGGACGGACATGCGATCAACGCCTGTGACACGCCACTGTGGTCGGTCGCCGGCAGGAAGATCACGACCGTCGAAGGACTCGCCGAAGGCGATCGACTGTCGGTGCTGCAGCAGGCGTTCATCGACGAACAGGCGGTGCAGTGCGGCTACTGCATCTCGGGCATGCTGATGGCGGCCTCGGCGCTGCTCGCGACGAACCCGCAGCCCTCGCTTGAGCAGATCAAGGTGGCGATGGATCGCAACCTGTGCCGCTGCGGCACGCAGGCGCGCATCCTGCGCGCGGTGCAGCGCGCCTCGCGCGTGCTGGGCGAACGGAGCGCGGCATGAGTGGCAGCGCGAAGGCACCGACCACGATGCCGCCGATGCTGGCGGCCAACCCGCGCCTCGATCGCTGGCTGCGCTTCGAGGACGACGGTACGACGCTGACCGTGTTCACCGGTCGGGTCGAACTCGGTCAGGGCATCATCACGGCGATGGCGCAGATCGCCGCCGAGGAACTCGACGTGGACTTCGAGCAGGTGCGCGTCGTCGGCGCCGACACCGCGCTCACCCCGGACGAGGGGCACACCTCCGGCAGCCGGTCGATTCCCGAAGGCGGCTGGGCGATGCGCGTTGCCTGTGCCGAGGCACGTGCGGTACTGCTGGCGGAGGCGGCGCGCCGGCTCGACCTGCCGGCCGACCGGCTCACGGTCGAGCGCGGTCGCATCACCGGCGCGGACCGCATTCGCGAGACCAGCTACTGGAGCCTGCCGCATCGCGAACTGCTCGCGCGCGAGGCCACCGGGCACGCGGCGGCAAAGCCGGCAGCGCGCTATCGCGTGGTCGGGCGCAGCGCGCCACGGCTGGATATCCCCGACAAGGTGCGTGGCCGGCCGCGATTCGTCGCCGACATGGTGCTGCCGGGCATGCTGCACGGGCGCGTGGCGCGCCCGCCCTCGTTCGGCGCACGGCTGGAGGCCTTCGACGAGGCGGCGATCCGCGCGCTGCCCGGCGTGGTGGAGGTGGTACGCGACGGTGACTTCCTCGGCGTCATCGCCGAGCGCGAGGAGCAGGCGGTGAAGGCGCGCAAGGCGCTGCTCGCCGCAGCGCGCTGGCGCGAGTGCACCCTGCCGACCGACGCCGGAGAGATTCACGACTTCATCGAATCGCGCACGACCACCGACAGCGTGATCGTGGAGCGCACCGACGCCGCGGCTGCGTCGCGCGCGAGCGTGACGCTGGAGGCGCGATTCACCAGGCCCTACATCGCGCACGCCTCGCTCGGGCCGTCGTGCGCGCTCGCCACCTTCGCCGCCGGGCGCATCGAGGTGTGGACCCACAGTCAGGGCGTCTACCCGCTGCAGCGCGAACTCGCACAGGTGTTCGACCTGCCGGTGTCGGCGGTGACTGCGCACCACGTCGACGGGCCGGGCTGCTACGGCCACAACGGCGCCGACGACGCCGCGCTGGACGCGGTGCTGCTCGCGCGCGCGGTTCCGGGCCGCCCGGTGATGCTGCAGTGGATGCGTGACGACGAGTTCGCGTGGGAGCCGCTCGGGCCGGCGATGGTGGTGAAGACACGCGCGTCGCTGGATGCCGCGGGCAACGTCGTCGACTGGGCCACCGACATCTGGAGCAACGGCCACACACAGCGTCCTGGCGTGGTCGTCACGCACGAACCCAGTTCGTCGCTGCTCGCCGCCTGGCATCTGGCGCAGCCGGTCGCGCGCATGCCGCAGGGCGACCCGGCGATGGCCGGCGGGGGTGGCATCGCGCGCAACGGCGAGGCGCTGTACGCGTTCCCCAACCAGAAGGTGGTCACGCACCGGGTCGAGGAACTGCCGCTGCGGGTATCCACGCTGCGCGCGCTCGGCGCCTACGCCAACGTGTTCGCGATCGAATCGTTCATGGACGAGCTCGCGCGAGCCGCCGGCGCCGACCCGGTGGAGTT
>CANGUQ010000213.1 GCA_947456915.1 Betaproteobacteria bacterium | reverse complement strand
GGTGTCGGTCGTGATCACAGCAGGCGCGGACGGCGCTCGGGCGTCCGGCGCCGTCTGCATGTCCGGGTCGGGAGGCATCGCCCATGAATGAAGCTCGCGCGGCTGCCCCCGACGCCCTGCTCACGCAACTCGCCGACTACGCGAGCACGTATCGGCTGCAGGATCCGGCGAGCCTCGATGCGGCGCGCCTTGCGCTCACCGACACGCTCGCCTGCGCGTTCGAGGCGCTGGCGCAGCCGGCGTGCGCCCGCCTGCTCGGGCCCCTCGTTCCCGGCACCGTCGTGCCGCACGGCGCGCGGGTGCCGGGCACGGCGTGGGTGCTCGACCCGGCCAAGGCCACGTTCGACCTGGGCTGCATGATCCGCTGGCTCGACTGGAACGACGCGTGCAGCGGCGCGCTCACGATGCACCCGTCGGATGCGTTCGCGGCGATCCTGATGCTGGGCGACCACCTGAGCCGCAGTCGTGCGGCGCGCGGCGAGGCGCCGCTCCTCGTCGCCGACGCGCTGGCCGCGGCGGTGCAGGTCTACGAGATCCAGGGCGCGCTGTGCGCGGCAAACGACTTCCGGCGTCACGGGATCGATCAGCCGCTGCTGGTGCGGGTCGCGCTCGCAGGCGTGCTCACGCGCATGCTCGGGGGCGATCCACGCGCGGTGTTCAACGCGATCTCCAATGCCTTCGTCGAGACCACGCTGCTGGCGATCCGCCTGCCGCCGAACATCGGGTCGCGGAAGAACTGGGCGACAGCGGCGGCCAGCGAATCGGCGGTGCGCATCGCGCTGATGGCGCTCGCGGGCGAGGACGGCTACCCGTGGCTGCTGTCCGCGCCGGGCTGCGGTTTTCACGACACCCGGTTCGGTGGAACCGCACTCGTGCTCGATGCACCGCTGGGCGAGTCGGTGATCCGCCGCTGCATGTTCAAGCTGGTGCCCGCCGGCATGCACGGGCAGACCGCGGCCGAGTGCGCGTTCGCGCTGCACGCCGAGGTGGTCGCCCGGCTCGACCGGATCGAGCGCATCGCGCTGCGGTGTCATCGCTCGCTGTCGCTGATCATGGACAAGCGCGGGCCGCTGCGCAACCCGGCCGATCGGGATCACTGCGTGCAGTACATCGTCGCGCTCGGGCTGCTGCACGGCGAGCTCGGCCCGGACCACTACAGCGACGCGTTCGCGGCCGATCCGCGCATCGATGCGCTGCGGGCAAAGATGACGCTGGAGGTCGACCCCACCTACACGGAAGGGTTCTTCGCGCCGGAGCGGCGATCCAGTGCGAACTCGGTACAGGTGTTCTTTCACGACGGCTCGAGCACCGGGCGCGTCGAGCGCGAATATCCGCTCGGCCATCCGCGGCGGCGGGCCGAAGCAGGCGCCGCGCTGCGGGACAAGTTCCGCCGCGCGCTGCGCCATCTGCCCGCGGCGAAGCAGGCTGCCATCGCGCAGTGCTTCGACGATCCGGCCGCGCTCGTGGCGATGCCGCTGCACCGCCTGATGGACACGCTGTCGCTCGCCCCGGACGAGGCCTGAGCGGTACGCGCTGCGCCCGGGCGAGGCATACTGCGCAAACGCGACGGCAGGCAGCGGGCAGCGAGATTCGCGTCGTCGCGTCTTTGACGAGGAGGCACGAGGATGATCACCACTGCCTGGCAGTGTCGGCTGGTCGCGAGCGTGGCCGTGCTGGCTGGAGTGTTCGTTTCCACTGCGGGTATCGCCCAGCCGTGGCCGGTCAAGCCGGTGCGCATTCTCGTCGGCTTCACACCCGGCGGCGGCGTGGATACCGCTGCGCGGATCACCGCAGCCGCGCTGTCGGAGGCGTGGGGACAGCAGGTGCTGGTCGAGAACCGGCCGGGTGCGGCCGGGAACATCGCCACCGAGCTCACCGCGCGCGCGGCGCCCGATGGCTACACGATGGTCCTGTGCAACATCGGCTCGCACGGCGTGACTCCGGCGCGCTTCGGGGCGAAGCTCACCTACGATCCGATCGCCGATTTCTCCTTTCCGGCGCTGCTGGGCGGTCTCACCAACGTGCTGATGGTGCACCCGTCGTTTCCGGTGAAGTCGCTGAAGGAGTTCATCGCCTACGCGCGTCGGCATCCGGGCAAGATCAGCTACGGTTCGTCGGGCGTCGGGGCGTCGCCCCACATGTCGATGGAGCTGCTGCGGATGCTGACCGGCATCAACATCGTGCACGTGCCCTACAAGGGCGCTGCCGCAGCGCTCGCCGATCTGCTGAGCGGCAACATGGAGGCCTCGGTGGGCAATCTCGCCGGCGGTCCCCTGGGCGCGATCCGCGCCGGGCGCGTGCGCGCGCTCGGCGTGTCTTCCGGAGCGCGCACCGCACAGCTGCCCGACGTGCCCACCTTCGCCGAGCAGGGCATTGCCGGCTTCGATGTCAGCGGCTGGTATGGGCTGTGCGCGCAGGCCAGGGTGCCGGCGACGATCGTCGGTCGCATCAACACCGACGTCAACCGGCTGCTCGCCCCGGGCCAGACGCTGCGCCAGCGACTGGAGGAGCAGGCGATCGACGTCGCGCCGACCACGCCGGACGCGTTCGCGGCGATGGTGAAGGCGGAGATCGCACGCTGGACGAAGGTCGTGCGCGAGGCGAAGCTCGAGGGCGACTGAGCTGGGCGCGCGGCGCGGGGCGCAGACTCAGCCGCCGCTCTTCGGCAGCGCACTCGCCACCTTGCGCCAGCGCTCGATCTCCGCGCGGATCATCGCGGCGAAGGCCGCCGGGGTAGTGGCGGTCGGCTCCAGCCCCTGCAGCGCGAGCGCCTCGCGCGTGTCGGCAGTGGCCAGCACCTTCGCGGTCTCGGCGTTCAGACGCTCGATGATCGCCCTGGGCGTCGCCGCCGGGGCGAACAGGCCGAACCACAGCGTGAGTTCGTAGCCGGGCCAGCCCGCCTCGGCCACGCTGGGCAACTCGGGCAGGAACGATGCGCGCTGCGTCGAGGTGACAGCCAGCGCGCGCAGGCGTCCGGCGCGCAGGTGCGGCAGGATCGGCGCCGGCGTGCCGAACAGCACGTCGATGCGACCGGCCACCAGGTCGAGCACCGACAGTGCGGAGCTCTTGTAGGGCACGTGGTTCATCAGCACGCCGGCGCGCTGCGCGAACAGCTCGGTGCCGAGATGCGCGAGGCTCGCCGGACCGGCCGAGCCGTAGTTGAGCTGGCCGGGCCGCGCCTTCGCCACCGCCGCCAGTTCGCGCATCGTGGTCGCCGGCACCGACGGGTGCACGAGCACCACGTAGGGCGAGCTGCCGAGCAGCGTCACCGGAGCGAAATCGCGCAGCGGATCGTAGGAGAGCTTCTCGGCGAGACTCACCGCCACCGCGTGCGTGCTGGTGGTGCCGACCAGCGTGGTGTAGCCGTCGGGGGCGGCGCGCATCACCACTTCGGCGCCGATGTTGCCGCTGGCGCCCGACCGATTGTCGACGATAAGCTGCTGGCCGAGCTGCTCGGACAGGCGTACCGTGATCACGCGGGTCGCCGCATCGGCGGCGCTGCCCGGCGGGAAGGGCACCACGATGCGCAGCGGCTTGATCGGCCACGCGGCCTCGGCGCGCGGCTGCGCCGCTGCCGTCGCGCTGGCGCCAAGGGCGAGGAAGGCAGCGAGCAGCGCGCGCATCACTCGCCCTTGATCCCCGCCTCGCGGATGATCTTCGTCCATCGCTTCAGGTCATCGCGCAGCAGCTCGCCGAACTGCGCCGGCGTCATCAGCGACGGCTCCATGCCCAGCGCGGCGAGCCGCGTGCGCACGTCCGGCACCTCCATGATGCGGTTGGTCTCGGCGTTCACTCGGTTGACGATGTCGCGCGGCGTGCCTGCAGGGGCGAGCATGCCGTAGTACACGGTGAGGACCATGCCCGGCAGCAGGTCGTTCAGCGGTGCCGCTGCCGGGGCCGCGGGCGAGCGTCGCGCGTCGGTGACCCCGAGCAGCCGCAGCCGCCCATTCTTCACGTGCTCGATGATGTTGTTCATGCCGGTGAACATCACCTGCACGTTGCCGGCGACGGTGTCCGCCACCGCCGGACCCCCGCCCTTGTACGGCACGTGCAGCAGTTCGACGCCGGCGAGCCGGGAGAACAGTGCCGCCGACAGATGATTGGTCGAGCCCATGCCGGCACTCGCGTAGGTGATGCGCCCCGGGGCCGCCTTCGCCAGCGCGATCAGCTCCTTCACGTCGTTCGCCTTGAGCGACGGGTGCACGACCAGCGCATTCGCCACGTAGGCGAGCAGCGAGATCGGCGCGAAATCGTCGACTGGCCGGAACGGCATCTTCTCGAACAGCGCCGGATTCATCGTGTGCACCGAGGTCGTGTTCACCAGCAGCGTGTAGCCGTCGGCCTGCGCGCGGGCGACGATCTCCGCGCCGATGTTGCCGCTGGCGCCGGGCCGGTTGTCGATCAGCACCGGCTGGCCGAAGGTCTCGCCCATCCGGTTGGCCACCACGCGCGCGAGCACGTCGGTGGCGCCGCCAGGCGGAAACGGCACGATCAGACGCACCGGCTTGTCCGGCCACGCCGGCGCGGCCGAAGCCACCTTGCCCTGCGCGGAGGCGGCGAGCGGAACGAGCAGGGCGCCGGCTGCGAGCAGCACGACCAGCGGGCGGGCGGGAAGGGGACGCGACGGGCGGAGTGTCATCGTGCGGCTTTCGTGTGCGTGCGAGGAAGGGGCGCGATCAGGGAGGCGAGACGGGCGAGGCGCGGCGTGCGCAGTGGGGGCGGCGACGTGCGGCGAGCGGCGGCAGACGACGGGCGTGGCCGGGGCGTCACTCGCCCTCGGCCGTGCGCGGCGCATTCTGCGGATACCACTGTCCGCGGCGCATCCGGGAGATCTTCACGCTGCTGAACACGCCCGCCTTGCGCAGCGGCTCGTCGCGCGAGAAGGCCTGCGCGTCGGCGAGCGAGGGCACGTTCAGGATCAGCACGCTGCCGGTGCGCGTGGCGCCGTCCTCGGCGAGCAGCGCGCCGCCGAGCACGAGCTTGTCGGCGTGGCGATCCAGATACGCGAAGTGGTCGGCCTTCCAGCGGGCGCGCAGCGCCGCGCTGTCCGGCCCGTCTTCCTGATAGATGATGTAGAGCATGATCGGCGGACTCAGGGTCTGTCGGGGGAGGGGGGCTCGGTGTCGATCTGCAGCGCGCGCGCGACCCGCGTGTGCATGTTGTAGGCCGAGATCAGCACGGTGAGTTCGACCTGCTGGCGCGCATCGAAGTGCTCTGCGAACCCGGCCCACACCGCGGCGGCGGGCTCGATCTCGCGCGTGATCGCGTCGGCGCAGGCGAGCACTGCGCGCTGGCGCGCGTCGAACAGCGCGGCGGGCAGCGGTGCGCCGGCTGCCGTGCCTGCGATCGCGTCGACCTGCTCGACGCTGAGGCCTGCGGCCAGCGCGTGCTTCGGACCGTGCACGCGCAGCTGATAGTGCGCGCCGTTGAGCGCCGACACGCGCAGGATCGCCAGTTCGACGATCGCCTGCGGCAGGGTGGTCGAGTAGCGAACGGCGGAATTGAACGCAAGCCACGCTTGCGCCAGCGGCGGTGCGTTGAGCAGCACCCGGTACAGGTTGATCAGCCGTCCGCCCCGCTGCGCCTTCAGATGCGCGATCAGCCCGGCGAGCTGCGGTTCGTCTTCTCCGATCAGGGGTACGCGCGCCATCGTTCAGTCTCCCTTGATGCCGGCCGTCTTCACGATCTTCGCCCAGCGCCCGCTCTCCGTCCTGAGGAAGGTCGCGAACTGTTCGGGCGTGTTGCCCACAGGCTCGGCGCCCAGCGCGGTGAGCCGCTCGCGCATGTCGGCGGTCTTCAGCAGCCGCACCACCTCGGCGTTGACGCGGTTGACGATCTCCGCCGGCGTGCCCGCGGGCGCGGTCAGCCCGAACCAGACGTTGACTGCATAGTCGCGCAGACCCGACTCGGCGATCGTCGGCAGCTGGGGCAGCAGCGCCGAGCGCTCGCCGCCGGTGACCGCCAGTGCGCGCAGCTTGCCCGCCTTCACCAGCGGTGCGGTGATCAGCATGTCGGTGAAGCCCAGCATCACTTCACCGCCCAGCAGCCCGGTCACGCTGGGCGCGCTGCCCTTGTACGGGATGTGGGTCATGCGCACCCCGGCGAGCGCCGCGAACAGCTCGCCGGCGAGGTGCTGCGCGCCGCCGCGACCGCCGGAGGCGTAGGTGAGTTCGCCCGGTCGGCTGCGCGCGAGGGCGATCAGATCCTTCACCGTCTTCGCCGGCAGCGAAGGGTGCACGACCAGCAGGTTGTTGACCGTGGCGATCAGGCTGATCGGCGCGAAATCCCGCAGCGGATCGTAGCCCACCGCAGGGTCCATGCTGGGCGCCACCGCGAAGGAGATCGACACCATGTTGAGGGTGTAGCCATCGGGGGCCGACTTCGCCGCAGCCATCACCCCGATGTTGCCGCTCGCCCCCGGACGGTTGTCGATGATCGACGGCTGCCCCCACGCGTCGGTGAGGCCCTGGCCGACCGCCCGGCCGAGGATATCCGTGGGCCCGCCCGGAGCGAACGGCACGATGATGCGGATCGGCTTGTTCGGGTACCCGCCGCCCTTGCCGGGCTGTGCCGCGGCCGCGCCGGCCACTGCGGCCAGCAGCAGCG
>CANGUQ010000212.1 GCA_947456915.1 Betaproteobacteria bacterium | reverse complement strand
CGCAGGAAGGTCACCGCCGCAGTCGGCAGTGGCAGATCGCCAGTCGGGCCGGCGCCGGCGTGCTGCCCGCACAGCCTGCGGTGACGAGTCGCTGTCGCGCGATTGGTTGATAATACGGGGGTCGCACGGCACTTTCACCAACGTCACCGAGGAACCGGCTCATGGATCAGCTTCTCCCGCAAGGCCTGCTCGTACCGTCGCGTCGTCCCGGCTCGCTGATCGGCCGTCTGGCGGAGGGCTTCGCGCGCGCCGTGCAGCCGATCCAGTCGACGACCATCAGCACCGACACCGCGGGTCTCATCGCCGGAGAGATCGCGCTGCCTGTGCGTGACGGGGAGATTCCGGCCTACCGTGCCTGTCCCGAGAACGGCACGGACCTGCCGGTGATTCTGGTCGTGCAGGAGATCTTCGGCGTGCACGAGCACATCAAGGACGTGTGCCGGCGGCTGGCCAAGCTCGGCTACTTCGCGATCACCGTCGAGCTGTACGCGCGCCAGGGCGACGTGTCCACGCTCACCGATCCGCCGGAGATCTTCGCCAAGGTGGTCAATCACGTGCCCGACAGCCAGGTGATGTCCGATCTGGACGCGGCGGTGCTCTATGCGAAGGCGACGGGCAGGTGCAACACCGCGCGCCTGGGCGTCACCGGCTTCTGCTGGGGCGGGCGCATCACCTGGACCTACTGCGTGCACAACCCGGCCACCCGCGCTGGCGTGGCGTGGTACGGACGGCTGGTCGCACCGGCACCCGCAGCGCTGCAGCCGGCGTATCCGGTCGATCTCGCGCCGCACCTGAAGGTGCCGGTGCTCGGCCTGTACGGCGAAGCCGACGCCGGCATTCCGGTCGAGCACGTTGAGAAGATGCGCGCGGCACTCGCCGCCTGCGGCAACACGACGAGCGAGATCGTGCTCTACCCGGCCGCGCCGCACGCGTTCTATGCCGACTACCGTCCGAGCTATCGCAAGGAAGCTGCCGAAGACGGCTGGCAGAAGATGCGGGCGTGGTTCACCAAGCACGGAGTGTGATGGGTCCCGATCACGCGGTACAGACGCAGGGTGCGCCGCTCGCGGCGCGCATGTCCGGGATCGCCACCTTCCAGGTGCTCAAGCTGCTCGCGCGCGCCAAGGCGCTGGAGGCGCAGGGCCGGTCGATCGTGCACATGGAGATCGGCGAACCCGATTTTCCGACCCCCGCACCGGTGACCGCGGCAGCGCTCGCGGCCGCCCGCGACGGCGATGTGCACTACCTGCCCGCGCTCGGACTGCCGGCGCTGCGCGAGGCGATCGCGCGCTGGTATCGCGACGAGCACGGTGCGGACATCGATCCGGCGCGCATCGTGGTCACTCCGGGGTCCTCGGGTGCACTGCTGCTGGCGATGGGCGTGCTGCTCAGTCCGGGTGACGAGGTCCTGCTCGCCGATCCCTCGTATCCGGCAAATCGTCACTTCATCCGCTTCTGCGAAGGTGTTCCCACCGGCATCGCCTGCGGCGCGCAGACCGGCTACCAGCTCACGGCCGAGATGATCACGCGGGGCTGGACGCCGCGGACGCGCGCGGCGATGGTGGCTACGCCGGCCAACCCGACCGGCACCACGATTCCCGGGCCGGAACTCGCGCGCATCGTCGCGGCGGTAGCCGAGCGCGGCGGCGCACTGGTGGTCGACGAGATCTACCACGGGCTCGTGTACGGCGAGCGCCCGCCAACGGCGCTCGCGCTGACCGATCAGGCCTTCGTCATCAACGGGTTCTCGAAATACTTCACGATGACCGGCTGGCGGCTCGGGTGGATCGTGGTGCCGGAAGCGTACCTCGACCCGGTCGAGCGCCTGGCGCAGAACCTGTTCCTCGCCTGTTCGACCGTGGCTCAGCATGCCGCACTCGCTGCGTTCTCGCCCGAGTCGCGCGCGATCTGCGAGCGGCAGCGCGAGGAGTTTCGCGCCCGGCGCGACTACCTGAAGCAGGCGCTGACCGAACTGGGCTTCGATATTCCGGTCACCCCTGATGGCGCGTTCTACCTGTACGCGGATTGCAGTCGCCTCACCGACGACAGTTTTTCGTTTGCGCTCGATCTGCTGGAGACCTCCGGCGTGGCAATCACCCCGGGTCTGGATTTCGGCACGCATCGCGCGCGTGCACACGTGCGCTTCGCATACACCACCGGCATGGACCGGTTGCGCGAGGGCGTGGCCCGGATCGGGGCTTACCTGGCCCGTGCGCGCGCGGGCGCGCCCGCAGCGGTGCCGGGCTGAGGAGGGAATCGATGATGCGAGTGGTCAATCGCCTGCTGGCTGCTGCTCTTCTGCTCGCTGCCGGCAGCGCGGGTGCGGCGGGTCTCACACCGCCGCGCTCGCTGCAGGAACTCGCCGCGTTCGAGCAGCGCGCCGACCGCAACGCTGCAGCCGGCGCGCAACCGCGTTCCGTCGACGAACTGCGCTGGGTGTTCGACCTGTACAGCGGGCATCACCGGCTGCACACGCCCGCGTGGGAGTGGAATCCGCTGTTCGACGAGGTGAAGGACGACCAGGGCCGCGCGATCAAGCTGCGTGCGCAGATCTTTGCCGCCTGCGAGGACGTGAACACCCTCGGCTGCGGCGGCGAGTTCATCTTCGGTTACGTCGAGCGCAGCGGCATGTTCCACATCCGGCTGCTGCCCGACCAGCGCGACCCTGAAACCGATCCGAAGTTCATCCTCAGCTTCCCCACTGGTCGCGCCACGTTCAAGATCATCGATCTCAAGCCCTACGGCACACGAATGCCGAGCTTCAACGAGATGGACGCGGCACCCGCGCTGCGGCGCGCCGGCTTCAAGTGCCTGATCCAGAGCGTCGATCGCAAGGATCCGGTCGAACCGCGGCACGCAGCGGCGGTCAAGCGCCTGCGCGCGGAGTACCAGCGCGCGCGCAAGGCAACCCCCGACTACGACGCCCAGTGCACGACCACCGAGCGCAACTTCTTTCCGGTGTACAGCCCGACCGGCGAGGACCTGCAGCTGCTCGGTGGTCACATCTCGCCGCGCGGCAGCAAGCTGCAGTTCGAGAACCCGATACTGATGATCACGCCCAGCACGCTGTACTTCACTGCGCGGCTGGACAAGAGCCGGACGCGCGGCGGCGACGGGGCCGAGTAGCCGCCGCACCTACAGCAGCGACAGCGCGCGCACCAGCAGCGACGCGCCGCTGGCGATCAGCAGCACGCAGACCCCGCGCAGGATCTGCTCGCGGCTCACCCGCGCGTGCCAGCGCCCGCCCAGCCACAGGCCGGCGAGTACCACCGGCAGCAGCAGCGCTGCGGTCAGCGCCACCCCCGGCGCGAGCAGCCCGGCGGCGAAGAACAGCACGAGCCGCACGGCATTGCTGGTGCCCAGCACCGCGGAGATCGTCGCGCGCAGGGCCGACTTGTTCTCGACCCGCCCGGCGACGTAGATCAGGTAGAACGAGCCGCCGGTGCCGAACAGCGCGCTCATCATCCCGCCAGTCACGCCCAGCGGCGCTGCCCAGCCGCGTGCGATGCGGCGAAACGCCTGGCTCTTCCGGAGCGCGCCGCGCAGCCCGTAGAGCAGCACGAACACGCCCAGCCCGACCAGCAGCCACGGTGAGGGCAGCGACAGCAGCAGCGTGACGCCGAGCGCAATGCCGGCCAGCATGAACGGCGCGAGCGTGAGGTACTCGCCGCGCGCGATCATCCGCCGCTGCGTACCGCCGACGGCGAGCGCCGCAGTCACCTCGAACAGCGCCATCAGCGGCACCACCGCAGTGAGTGGCCAGAAGTGCGCGAGCACCGGGACCGCGATCAGCGCCGACCCGAAGCCCGACAGACCGAACACCACGTAGGCGATGAACAGCACGCCGACGGCGATCGCGCTCGTCGCCGGCGTGGTGAACAGCGTGGTCTGCAGCAGGCCGGCGAGAGCGTCGAGCATGGGCGCTCATTGTCGCAAGTAACGCGCCGTGCGGTGCGGGCCGGGCGGCGCCCGCGTGCCGATCCGGCTGCGCTGCACCCTGCGGGAGGTGGCTCCTGCACGCCACTGCACCGGCTGCGCGAGGCGCGATGGCGGCGGCCACGCGACGCGGAAGCGCGCGCCCGCGGCGAAGTCGAGGGCAGCGCAGGAGTCCTCGCCGACGGTGTGCCCGGCACTCGGGCTGAACCGGGCGGTCTTCCGCCACTGCGCCGCGCCGCGAACGTAGAATGCGGCATGGATCCTGTCCCCGGCCTGCTCGCCTGCGCCTACGCCACGCTCGCCCTGTGGGCCACGCTGCAGATTCTGCCCGACGAGCTCCTCAGCGGTGCCCAGCGGGCGAAGTGGCTGGCCGTGGCGTGGCTCGTGCCGTTCGCGGGCGCAATCGCGGTCGTGCGCCGGGTCAAGCGACATGGCACCGTGCTCGGGCCGCCGGCGGCCGGCGGGACCCGCTGATACCGACGAGGCGAAGCATGGTCGATGCAACGAAGATTCAGGTGGCAGTGATCGGTGGCGGTACGATGGGCCGCGACATCGCGGCAACGTTCGCCAGCGCCGGTGCGCGCGCACACATCGTCGAGACGTTCGAATCGGCACGAGCGGCGATCCCCGAGCGCATCGGTCAGACGTTCGACAAGCTCGGCGCGGATGCCGCGGCGCGCGGTCGCTGGCAGGTACACGCGAGTCTGGCCGACGTGCCGTGGCCGGACATCGACATCGTGATCGAGGCGGTACCCGAGCAGCTCGCGCTCAAGCGCGCGCTGTTCGGCGAACTCGAGGCGCTGGCGCGCCGCGACACGCCGCTGTGCAGCAACTCCTCGGCGATCGGCATCAGCAAGATCGGCGAGGGGCTGCGCACGCGCGACCGGATGCTCAACACGCACTACTTCATGCCGGCGCACCTGGTGCCAGCGGTCGAGGTGGTCAGTTCAGAGGCCACCGATCCGGCCGTGGCCGCACGGGTGTGCGACCTGCTGCGCGCGACCGGCCGGGTGCCGGTGCGGGTGAAGCGCGACATCCCGGGCTTTCTCGCCAACCGGCTGCAGCACGCGCTGTCGCGCGAGGCGTTCTGGCTGCTGGAACAGGGCTTCTGCGAGCCCGAGGACATCGATGCCGCAGTGCGCTTCGGTTTCGGCTTCCGCTATATCGCCGCCGGCCCCTGCATGCAGCGCGATCACGCCGGGCTCGAAGTGCACGCCGCCGCGGGCGCCGAGATGTATCCGCACTTCAACAACGCGCCGACGGTGAGCCCTGCGCTCGCCGACCGGGTGGCCCAGGGCAAGCTCGGCATGAAGACGGGCGAGGGTTTCTACACGTGGACGCCGGAGACGATCGCCGCCGAGCGCGCGCGCTACGAGCGCACGCTGGCGCAGGCGTTCCAGATCATCAAGGCCGAGCTCGATGGCAGGTGATGCGGATGTCGCGCGCCTGCCGCCCCCGGAACCGGCGGCCCTGCCCCACCCGGAAAAGGGGCCCGGAAAAGGGGCCTGGCCCCTTTTTCCTTTTTCGCCTTTCTCGTCAAAAAGGGGCCTGGCCCCTTTTCCGGGTGGCGGGGCTGGTAGTGCGGACGCGATGGTGAACGCATGATCAGCGAGGCCGCGAGCCCCGGATCGAATGCCGCCCCCACTCGCCTGGTGCTGGTGCGTCATGGCGAGACCGACTGGAATCGCGAGCGGCGCATCCAGGGGCAGACCGACACGCCGCTGTCGGCGCTCGGCCGTCTGCAGGCGCAGGCGATCGGTCGGCGCCTCGAGCGCGACCGGTTCGACGCGATCTACGCGAGCGATCTCGCGCGCGCGTGGAACACCGCACAGGCGATCGCGGAGGCGGCGCGCCGGTTGCGCAGCGATGCTCCCGCGACGGTCGCCGAGCGGCGGCTGCGCGAGATGGACTTCGGCGAATGGGAGGGCAGGACCAGCGCCGAGATCGCCGCGAGCCATCCCGAGCAGCACGCATTCTCCAGGCAGCGTGACCCGGACTTCCGCATCCCGGGCGGCGAGAGCTTTCGCGACCTGTACGAGCGCGCGGTGGGCTGCGTCACCGAACTGGCCCGGGCGCACCCGGGACAGTCGATCTGCATCGTCGCGCACGGCGGCATCCTCGACATGCTCTATCGGCACACGCACGGCATCGATCTGCGTACCCCGCGCGTGTTCAGTCTGTACAACGCTGCGTACAACTGCGTCGAGTACGGCGACGGGCGGTTCCGACTCGAGGTGTGGGGCGAGATCGCGCATCTGGACGGGTTGTCCGGCGCGGGGGCGGCTTAGGTCGATGCGGCTGCCGTGCGGGCGGCTGCGGTGAGCGCAGAGCGCGACTGCGTCGTGCTGGTGCCGGGGCTGTGGCTGCCGGCAGCGGCGATGAGCGTGCTTGCGGCGCGCCTGCGTGTCGCGGGCTTCAGCGCGCGCTGCTTCGGCTATCCGAGCGTGCGCGACAGCGCGAGCGCGAATGCGCGCAGGCTTGCCGAGTTCGCGCTGCGCACCGCCCCTGCTGCGGCCGATCGGCGCCTGCATCTGGTCGGACACAGTCTGGGCGGCGTGCTGTCGCTGCGTGCGATGGCCGGTCACCCGGAACTCGCGCGGCGCGTCGGACGCGTCGTGCTGCTCGGCCCGCCCTATCGCGGCAGCGCGGCGGCGGCGGCGCTGGTGCGCCT
>CANGUQ010000211.1 GCA_947456915.1 Betaproteobacteria bacterium | reverse complement strand
GCTTCGCGCGCTGCCCGGCCCTGATCGACACGCCCGCGTGCAGCGAGAACCCGCCCGCCTGCGCCGCTCGGCTTCGCCCTTCCCCCTCGTCCCGCGCGGCCACCGTCTGCAGCGTGAACACCTTCTGCCCCGCGCGCGGGCCCGCCGCAATCCGCCAGGTGATGCAATGGCCGATCAGCTCATCGAGCGATCCGGCCTGCACCGGCTCACCGCTCAGCCACGCGGACTCCTCATCGCGCTCGATCAGGCCGCGCTTCTCCAGCAGCCGGCCAATGCGCTCGACTATGCGTTGCACCAGCGCCTGCAGTTCGCCGGCGCCCGGGAAGCGCACCGCCCGGAACACCGGCGCACCGCGCCCATCGGTCACGTACACGCCATCGACGAAGATCATGTGAAAGTGCACGTTCAGATTCAACGCCGAGCCGAAGCGCTGGATCAGCGTGACCGCACCCGTATGCCCATCCGCGCGCCTGACTCCCGCACTGGCCAGCAGATGGCCGCAGATCGTGCGGTACACCACGCCCAGCACTTCGGACAGCACTGCAGGGCGGGTGGCGAGCAGAAAGCGCAGCGCCATCGGCAGTGACAGCGCTACTCGCTCCTGCAGACCGCAACCGCCGCAGTCGGACTCGTCGCCGACAGTACGTTCCGAGATCAGGCGCTCCTTGGCTTCAAGGAAGGGGTTCGCGAAGTCGTCAACACCCGCGGCGGTGTACTGATCGACGCGGCGCGTAACTACTGGGATACTCGTTCTGCCGGTGGCAAGGCGGAGGACTTTTCGTCCTTGGTGCTCGGAAATCTCGCGATGGCGCCGCTGGTCGGGTTCCGGGCGCAATCAGGTATCGTTCGGCTTACAGGAGATACCTCATCGCCGGAGTTTGTCGGACCGTTGCCTAGGGCTGCAAGTGCCGCAAAGGGCGCAGCCGAAGCCAAGACCGTTCTGGGTCACTTCCCCGAATACAAGCGACTCGGTGACAGCCTCAATGCGCGAACCTTCAACATCCCGGAGGCTGCGTGGAACAAGATGTCCGAGACTCAGCGCTTGGCGGCAAACCACAAGTTCCTCGATCGCATGATCTCTCGTGGAGACGAGATCATTCTGGCGACGCCGTTGGACAAGGTTCGACCTGGAAGCTACTTCGCACGAGAGCTGGAATACATGGGAAGCAAGGGGTATGTCCCGAGCGCCGATGGAACCCGACTCATCAAGCAGTGATTCCATGACCGATTTAGCTGACATCGCGCCTGCGTTCTCCTTCGTCGTTGGCAATGGCCTTGCGCCAAGTGCAAGCGACTACAGGCCACAGGAGTTCGGCAATGCTGCGCTGGTGATGGTAGGGGCGCCGTTCTCACTGCGCTTCGAGCGTGACCGCGGACAAGTCTTCGTCGATGCGGGAAGCAGCGCTGCAGGGTGGCACAAGCTCGAATACGTCCTTGAGTTCGTGGACAACTCTGTCACTCAGCAGCAGCTTGGCGAGCCGCCAGACCCTGCGGCCATGGCGAACCTGCTTCAACTGAACTGGGACAGGGTAGTCAGCCTGTTTAGCGATCAGCAGAAGACTTCGCAGCTTCAGGCGTTCGCCAAGCAGAAATCGGCGGCCTTGCTTGGCAGGTTGTTCCGTAAGCCATGAGGCCGACAACGCCCGCCCTGTGCGGGCGTTGTTCTATGCGCCCGCTGCAATGCGTTCGACGGCCACGGCGGCGGTGACGATCTCGATACCTTGGAAGCCACGAATAGTACTTTCAAACGCCCCCGCTGCCTCACGCACGGCTGCCGCGAGCCCGCCCGAGGCTCGCGCCGATGCGCTGCACGGGCACGCATCGACGCCCGATCCGCGGCCCGGCTTGGCCGCATCGCGCTCGACGACCCTCGCGACATCCGCGAGCGACTGGCCCGCGCGCCTCGAGCACGACACATCCCCTCCCGCGCCCGCAACACCTGCGCTGGCACTGCGCTGCGGCCCGCGATTGCCTTGCCGCGCCTGATCCCGCCCGCCGCGCAGCGCAAGGGCCCCGACTTCTGCGAGCAATGCGTGTCCTACGTGACGAGGGTGTGCCCCACCATCCCGGTGGGGACAAGCAATTGGAAGAAGGGGGTCGCGGCGAAGGGCCTGACGACCATCGTGGCGGGCACTGCGATTGCGACGTTCAACGCCGACGGTGTCTACTCCGGGCATGCCGCGATCTACCACAGCCAGGACGACGAGGGGATCAACGTGTATGACCAATGGGTGACCGGTGCAGGCAAGGCGATCGGCCCCCGGCTGATCAAGTGGGACGGCACCGGCGTGTCGAACAACGGCGCAGGATTCCATGTCATCGACTGACGGGGTCCTGCGGTTGCTACTGCTGGCAGTGGCCTGCGCCAGCTCCGCGGCCCGTGCCAGCGGTGCCGAGGTCTGTCCGGCACGTCCGGCCGACCCGGTGCAGCAGATCCATCTGTTCGATGGTCCACCCGCCGACCTGGCCTACCTGGCGCCCGATGGGACCGGCAGCCGGTCGGACGTGTACACGCTGTCGGGCATCCACGCACGCGGCGGCTCGGTCACCGTGCGCTGCATCCACCGCAGCGGCGCAGCCGCCGAGGTGCTGCTCAAGCCGACGGTCGCGCGCTGCCACTTCCGGCGCGACGCGGATGGCGCCAGCCATCTGCGCTGCCGCTGAAGCGGCCCGCCTTCACCCCGGCCGCACTTTGCTGCGCTCGCCCAGGTCGGTCGGCGGCCGGTCGGTGACAACAGCGGCCCTGGCCATCCTGCGGGCCTGCACTCGCTTGCTGGTCTTCACGTCCCGGTAGCCGGCGTGGATGTGCGCCTGCACCAGCGCCAGGTCCGCGGCGCCGGGGCGGGCGCGGCGTGCTGCCACGACAGTATCAGCGCTGGAGCCGCTCGCACCCAGATCGAGGCCCGGGTTGTTAAGGGGGTGTCGGGCGCAGCAATCCACGCCGTGCTGCGGCGCGAGCACGGCTTTTCCGGCAGTTGCTCTGCGCTCAGACGGCTCATGGCCGATATCAGCCCGGTGATTGCGCGCATTCTCGCGCAGGGTGATCACGCATCGGACAGCTCGCGGGAGCCGCGTGTGCTGCACGCGGCGCGCGCACCGCCGGGTCAGTGGGCGGTGTGACTCGGCGCAGCAGCGCGCGGGGAGCGGCAGGACCTCCTTCGTCCTCGAAGGGGGGCAGTTCTCAATGTCGCCAGGGGGTCAGTTTTTCATGTCGCCTGACACTGCCTGCCGACGCGCCATTCCGGGGAATCGATGCCCGCCTTGGGGACGATTCAGCCCGATCTCTCCGAATGCAAAGGCGATGACCGCTTCACGGGGAACTTGCGAGATCGCGACTGCCGGCAACTGCATCCAGCAGCGGCGCCACGCGCTGAATGCCGTTGCTAGGCGGACAGGTCGGGGCGGTGTGCGGTCTCCCGTGTTGCCGACAGCGCTACACGGGCTCGATAGGCGTCGAAGTCGGGCGCATTCCAGCCCTTTCCATACTGCGATGCCAGCCGATCGAACACCTCGTTCAGTCGCGTGATGCCGAATGCGGCCTTCACGTGTCTCAGTGAAGGAAGCCTCAGAACCGGCTCGAAATCGGCCGGAACAGCGGCCGGCTTCTTCGACGACACGAACAGGAACAACTCGAGCGCGGATGCCGATGACACCCTGGCGAAGTCCACCAGGCTGGGCAGCGATTCGAGCTTCAGCACCAGCAGGCTTTCAGCCAGCGAGGGCAATCCGGACACGCCCGGCATCGTGTCAAGGTCCAACCACTGCAAGGTGTGGCAATCGGACAGGGGCGAGACATCGGACAGACGCCTCAGTTCGAACAGGGACAGGAGCCGCAGGCGCGGCAGTGTGCCAACGACGGTGAGATCGGAGAGCGACCCTCGACCCAGATACAGGTGCTCGAGTTCCTTCAGGTCCGACAGGAAGGCGCATGTGTCGGCACCGACCTTGGGCAACCCTAGCTCCCGCAGGTTCCTCAGATCCCCGAGTGCGTCGAGTCCTTTGCACGGCCCCGCCAGGGACAGGCGCCCAAGGTCGCGAAACCTGCGCAACGCATCCATGCCGACTTTCGGGCGATCGGTCTCCGCATCCAGCACCAGGGACTCCAGGTCCTGTGGGAGGTTGCGGAGCAGCGCAAGGTCATGGACCCAATGCGCGTGAAGCCTCAGGCCCCGAAGAGCAGGAAAGCGGAGCGCGGCCTGGAGCTTGGCGTCCTCGATCGGGTCATCGGCAACAGAAAAGAAGAGCTGCAGCCATTTCACGTTGCGCAGCTTGCCGAGTTGGGAAAGCGCCTCCGCCTTGCTGATCGCAACCGTCAGGGTCGGGCGAGTGGCAAGCAAGTGATCGATGGCTTCGATCTGTCGAGCCGGGAGTCCAGGGGACAGCCCGATGCTCTGCCAAAGCTCATCGCCAGCCAACGCGTCGATCTGCTCGACGCTGGTGTCCGCACGAACCTGAAACCGGGCCTGCAGCATCGGACTCTCCTGTCAATCGCCATGAGCTTGTTCCGTCAACCATCGAACCGATGAACGCCTCCCAGCAGCGAGAGGCTCTCGGCTCGGTTCGGGATTGCCTTCCGAGCCATCTCAATGGCTTCATTCAGCGCAGTCAGGCTTTGGTGCGGATCGCTCGCATTCTTCAGCGAATAGTACTTTCACACATCCCCGCCGCCCTCACGCACTGCTGCCGTGAGCTCCCGCGCCGCGTACCGATGCGCCGCACCGGCAGGCATCGGCTCCGGATCTGCCGACGGGCGCGGGCGCACCGCGCTCGACGAGCCTCGCGGCCTGCGTGATCGACCACGCCCCGCCGCTCGCGGGCAACACCCTCCGTCCCGCGGCGCCGCGCACCGACGCGCCGCAGCAGTCGGCTGCTTGAGTACCATGCGGAGCGTGAGCACCATGAACCGCTGCGAGAAAGAAGACAGCATGCCGGACCCGTCACGTTACCTGACAATCCATCAGAAGCGGGTCGCCGCGATCCAGACGCCCGAGAAGTATTCGAGCGAGTGGAAATCCATTGCCGAGGCGCTGCCGAAGCTCGTGCGCAACGACGGGTTCCACTATCTGCAGAGCAAGATCCCCGACACGATCCGGCGCAACCTCACCGGCGTGAAGTCCCTCGCCAAGGCCCTGCGCGCCGCCGCCAAGGCCGAAGGTGGCCTGCTGAGCAAACCGTCCGACAACGCGCGCGCCCGTGCGCTGCTGCTGAAGACGCTGGCCCATCTCTACTTTTTCGATCAGGGCGGAGGACGCAAGCTCTGGATCCTCTCGACACCGTCGGCGCTGCGCGCGCACCCGATCGAGTACCGCGCGTCGGGCGACGCGGCAGTGGACCAGTTGCTCGAACTGAAGACCGAGATCTATTCCGACGAGTAGAAGCGTCGGATCGACGGTGCCGTGTGCACCGCGCTTCGCTGGGTGGAACGCGCCATGATCGTCGCCGGCGATCCCGCGCGCCCCGAACACAGGGCCATCCTCAAGCGCTGGTTCGTCCCCGCGACGCACGCCGACATCGATGCTGCGATTGCGGCCTTCGCGCCCACGCTCAAGCGCGGCCTGCTGTAGATCTCGATCGGACTCAAGATCGGCGACCTCATCGTCCTCGACGACCCTGCGCAGCGCGGCACCGGCAGCCCGTGGGAAGGCAGCGAGGCCTGCACATTCACCCAGAACGACGTTCACGCCGTGTGGGTGGAGCCCGGATTCTGGGGCAACGGCAACACGCTGACCGGAGCGACCAACTGGGCGCGGATCATCGTTCACGAGCTTACGCACAACTACTGCCAGACCGAGGATCACAGCTACAGCTGGCAGGGTCTGTTGCCGCGGGAAAGCGACGTGTTCCGGCGCGTCATCAATGCCCGCACCGCACTGGACCCCGAGTTTCAAGCGGTGCGCACGCTCACCATGGCGCAGTGCCAGACCAACGCTGACAGCTGGGCCTTCTTCTGTGCCGATGCTGCGGGCGCGCTCACCGACAGCGACCGCATCGCGGCGCTCGGCTCCAAGCTGTACGCGGACACCGGATGGACTCCGGCACAGCGCATCGAGCACAAGCTCGGCGCGTAATGACCCGCGTCGCCGCCATCGCCGCGGCACTCATCGTTTCGGTCGCGGCTGCGGGCTGCGGCGACAGTGCAAAGGAGGCCACCATGACATCTCCGTCCAAGCCGAGCGCGAGCCGTGCACCGCCGCCGCGCGTTGCTCCGGTGCTCCTCGGCGGGATTCGCTATGCCCAGATCGCCGGCGACCCGAAGACCGACGGCCAGGCGGGCGGCTTCCTCGCGGCCTACGATTCGTCCAACCGCGAACTGTGGCGCCTCAAGGTCTACGACAATCCGCGACGCCCCGAGCTCGAAGGCGATGTGCAGGATGTCTGGTTCCGTTCGCTGCGCGTGGAGAGCAGCAAGCTGCTCATCGAGAACGAGCGCGGCGAGCGGTTCGAGATCGATCCCGCGACCCGCCGCGTGCTCACCCGCCCGGCACCGACGGTACCGCCGCGCGACATCGATCCCGTATCGGGCCAGCCGTTCCTGCCACTGCCCAAGTGAGGCATCGGCCAGCCGGCCCGGTACGGCCTGACGGGGACCCGCTTTCAGCCCCGGCTGCGCGCT
>CANGUQ010000210.1 GCA_947456915.1 Betaproteobacteria bacterium | reverse complement strand
CCCTCGGCGCCGGATCGACCGTCTCGCTGCAGCGCCGGCCCCTCGCTGTCAGGTCGCCCGCATCGCTGGCGCGTGTACGGCCGCGCGGCCGGGTCGGCTACTCCCCTGCCCCGCCGCCACCATGCTTGCCCGCCGACCAGCCGTGTGCAGCCAGATGCTTGGCGCCGACCTCGATCGGCTCCTCCTCCAGCGGCGTGGCCATCGAGTCGTTCCAGCGGTTCATGAAGCCGAACAGGGCGACGGTCGCAGCGATCTCGACGATCTGGCCCTCGCTCCAGTGCTCGCGCATGCGCGTCATCAACGCGTCGCTCACCGCACTCGGCTGGGCCGCAGCGGCGAGGGCGAAGTCGAGCGCGACCCGCTCAGCGGGCGTGTACAGCGGGCTGGTCGGGTACTCCCAGATCGCGTCGAACTTGGCCTCGTCGATACCGAGCCGGAGCGCCGCCCCGGCAGTGTGGGCCATTCAATAGTTGCACCCGTGCGCCTTGCTCGCCATCCACGCGATCAGCCGCTTGAACCCGACGCTGACCTCGCTGTCGGGTGCCCAGATCGCCGACGACAACTGGGCGAGCGCCTTCAGGATCGCCGGCTTCCTCTGCAGGATCAGCGCACTGTTGGGCACGAACCCGAGCGACTTGCGGTAACGCTCGAACGACTCCTCCAGCCCGGGAACGCTGCCCATCGGCAACGGCTCGATTCGCGACATCCGCACACCTCCCTCAGCTTGCCGCCCGACCCACCACGGCCGAGCCCGACGCCCCCCGAAAAGGGGCCACGAAAAAGGGGCCAGGCCCCTTTTCCTGCCTTTTCCTGAAAAAGGGGCCTGGCCCCTTTTTCGGAAGTCTGTTCCGATTCAGTGGCCCTGCTCGCTCGCGGCGAACTTCGCGCGTACGCGCTCGTCGAAGCGGGCAACGTCGACGACGACGCGGTCGTGGGTGCCGTCGCCGATCAGATCCTTCTCGTCGTGCGCCTCCAGCCTGAACGTGATCAGCCTGCCCTGCACAGCCACCACTTCGGCGGTCACGGTCACCAGCATGCCGATCGGCGTGGCGGCGATGTGCCGGATGTCCAGCCGTGTACCCAGACTCTGATGACCAGCCGGCAGGAACTTCTCGGCGGCGACCAGCGCTGCGGCCTCCATCAGGTTCACCATCACCGGCGTGGCCAGCACGGCGATGGTGCCGCTGCCCACGTTGGGCGCGGTATGCTCTGCAGCGACCACGATGCGGTGCCGGCCGCGACTGCCCACCGGTACTGCCAGTTGCAAGGCCATTCGTAGCTCCCGGATATTCGATGACCGCCCGCGCGCCATCGGCCTGCGCGTGCGCCAGATACTAGCCCAAGCCTGCCGCGATGACGATCACCATAGACACCATCGTGTTCGATCTGGGCAAGGTCCTGCTCGACTGGGATCCGCGCTACTTCTACCGGCGTTTCTTTCCGGGCGACGAGGCCGCACTGGAACAGTTCATCGCCGAGGCGATCACCCACGACTGGGTGCTGGGGATGGACCGCGGTCAGCCGGTCGCCGATGCGGTCGGACGCCACGCCGCCGCCCTGCCGCAGCACGCCGAACTGATCCGGCGCTGGCCGCAGGGCTGGCCGCAGATGCTGCGCGGCGAGCTCGCCGACAGCGTCGCGATACTCGACGCGCTCGAGCGCGCCGGCTATCCGTTGTACGCGCTGACCAACTTCTCCACCGAGACCTGGCCGGTCGCCGTCGCACGCTGCCCGGTGCTGCAGCGCTTCCGGCACGTCGTGATCTCCGGCGAGATCGGCCTGGTCAAGCCGGATGCGGCGATCTACGACTACACCATCGAGCGCTGCGCGCTGCAGCCTGCGCGTACGCTGTTCATCGACGACCTCGCTGCCAATGTCGAGGCGGCACGCGCTGCCGGCCTGCAGGCCGTGCAGTTCACCGGCGCGCCGGCGCTGCGGCACGACCTCGCCGCTCTCGGAGTGCGTCTGGCGTGAGCACCCTGATCACCCCCGTCGAGAAGGATCTGGGCGGCTTCGCCGTGCGCCGGCTGCTGCCGGCACGGGCGCTGCGCATGCTCGGCCCGTTCGTCTTCTTCGATCACGTGGGGCCGGCCACGTTCGCGCCCGGCGCGGGGGTGGACGTGCGCCCGCATCCGCACATCGGTCTCGCCACCGTCACCTGGCTGTTCGAGGGAGCCCTGCTGCACCGGGACAGCCTGGGCAGCGTGCAGCGCATCGAACCCGGCGACGTGAACTGGATGACTGCCGGGCGCGGCATCGTGCACTCCGAGCGCACCGACGCACAGGAACGCGCGAGCGGACACCGGCTGCACGGGATCCAGACCTGGGTTGCCCTGCCCGTCGCCCACGAGCAGACAGCGCCCGCGTTCACCCACGTCCCCGCCGCGCAACTGCCGCTGATCGAGTTGCCCGGCGTGCAGCTGCGCCTGCTCGTCGGTACCGCACTGGGCGGCAGCGCGCCCACGCCGAGCTTTTCGCCGATCTTCTGCCTCGCCGGCCGGATGCAGCCCGGCAGCCGCCTGACGCTGCCCCCCGAGCACGCCGAACGCGGCGTCTATCTGGCGAGCGGCGAGCTCACGGTCGACGGCGTGCCGCTCGCCGAGCATCATCTGCTCGCCCTGGACGCGCACACCGATGTCGAGATCGCCGCCGGCGCCGATTCGCTGCTGATGCTGCTCGGCGGCGCACCGATCGACGGCGAGCGCGTGCTCTGGTGGAACTTCGTTGCCAGTTCGCGCACGCTGATCGACGCTGCGCAGCAGCGCTGGCAGGCGCAGGCGCTGGGCAAGGTGCCGGGCGAGACCGAGTTCATCCCCCTGCCCGAACACTGAGCATGGACCGGCGCCGCCGCCGCGCGCGGCAACCGATTCGAGGAGACCACCGGCGATGAGCGATACCGACAGCAGCGCGAAGCGCCTCACCCCGAAGGCGATCGTGCGCCATCTCGATCTGGACGTCATCGGTCAGGACGAGGCGAAGAAGACGCTCGCCGTGGCGATCTACTCGCACCAGCGCAAGCTCGCCAACGCGCAGGCAAGCGGCCAGCTGGCAGTCAAGAGCAACATCCTGGTCATCGGCCCCTCCGGCACCGGCAAGACGCTGCTGTGCGAGACGCTCGCCCGCTTTCTCGACCTGCCGTTCATCAGCGCCGACGCCACTGCGCTCGCTCAGACGCGCTACGTGAACGAGGAGATCGAGGCGATCCTGCAGCGACTGCTCGATGCCGCAGACGGAGATCTCGCGCGCGCCCAGCGCGGCATCGTGTTCTTCGACGAGATCGACAAGCTGAAAGCGCCTGCCGGTGATGCCCGCGGCGCGTCCGGCGAATCGGTCCAGCACGCGCTGCTGCGGATCATGGAGGGGTCGCTGATCCGGCTGCGTTCGCAGGACAGCGCAGGCAACGCCACCTACATCGATACCAGCGGCATCCTGTTCATCTGCGGCGGCGCCTTCGTCGGACTCGACGAGATCATGTCGCGCAACCGCAGCTACGGTTTCATCTCCACCTCCGGCACCGACGACAGGACGATCCTCGATCGGCTCAATTCGCGGGTCAAGCCCACCGACCTGATGGGCTTCGGCCTGATCCCGGAGTTCACCGGCAGGCTTCCCGTGATCGCCCGGCTCGACGAGCTGGATCGCGCGGCGCTGGTGCGTATCATGACCGAACCGCGCAACTCGCTCTACCGCCAGTGCCAGGAGGTGTTCGCCGCCGAGGGGGTCGAGCTGGAGATCGAGGCGCGCGTGTTCGAAGAGATCGCCGAACTCGCACTGGAGTACCGGACCGGGGCGCGCAGTCTGCGCGGCATCTTCGAGGAACTGATCACGCCGATCCTCTATGTGGTGCCAGACCAGCCCGAGATCCGCAAGGTCGTGCTGACCTCGCTGTTCAGCGGCCCGACCATCACCCGCCAGCGCACGAATACCGATCGCGCCTAGGGCGCGAAACGCCGCCGGCGCACCGTGGCCGCACCGGCGCTCGCCCGCAGCCGGTCGCGCGCGACATGATGCGCGCCGCGCAGTCCCCGCCGGTTGCGACCTGATGCCCGTAGCACGGGCGGACGCGGCGGGAATGCACGTTGCACGGTCACACGCCACCGGCAGGCAGGGCACCGTGCGCGCCCGTTGCGCGGCTGCACGCACGCGCAGGCTCACGCTTTGAGCCTGTCCTCGGCGAAACTGGGAAGCCCGCCACGGAGGTTCCCATCGCTCGCTCATCGTCACCCCCCACCGCGCCCCTGCGCGCGACCGCGCTGCCCGCCACGCACACGCGCGAGGCGTGGCTGCAGGCCGCGGTCGCGCGCATGCGGCCGATCTTCTCCGAACAAGGGCACACCGTGCCCCCGGTGCGCGTATCGATCGGCTGGCCGGGCAGCGGTCAGCGCAGCACCGTGGTCGGGGAGTGCTGGGGCACCAGGTCCTGCGCCGACGGGGTGAACCAGATCTTTCTCGTGCCCAGTCTGGCCGATCCGGTTGCGGTGCTGGACGTGCTCGCTCACGAACTCGTGCATGCCGTCGACGACTGCCGGCACGGCCACGGCAAGGCGTTTCGCAGGATCGCGCTCGACGTCGGCCTCGAGGGCCCGCGCATGCGCACCGCCAGCGCCGGCGCTGCGCTGAAGGCGAGGCTGGAGGTGATCGCCGCTGACCTGGGCGTGTTTCCCCACGCAGCGCTCGCCCGGCGCGCGCCGCGCCCGCGCCCGGCCAATCGGCCGCAGGCGCGTTGCCCGCAGTGCCGCTATCGTCTCAGCATCCCGAAGCGCTTCCTCCACCTGGGCCCGCCGTTGTGCCCGGAGCACCGCACCGAGATGGAGCCGCTCGGTGACTGGGAGGGCCTGCCCTGACCGCGGCGACTGGCCAGGCAGTGGTGGCGTGCCGCGCGACCCTGGCTCGACACGGTGACTGGCGCGCGCCGCCGACGTCGACGCGGTATCGTGCCGGGCCGGCGAGTTCGCCGACGTCCAGCACTTCGATCAGGCGCAGATCGCGGCAGTCGTCCGGGCCGCGCTCGGCGCGGACCCCTGCGCGTACGCGCGCAGGGCTCGGTCGAGCGGCGCGTCGCGCAACTCGCGCGCGACCAGCGATACACCACAGCCGCGATCGCACGTGTCGGCGGTGCGGGCGGTCGTCCGAACGAACGCACCGCCCGCATCCGGGGCCGCGCCGCGCGCGGCGTTCGCACCAGGAGGTTTCCGTTGCCCGAATCCGCACTCGTCCGCAAGGCGCTCGCCGTCGTCCGGCCGGTGTTCCGCCTCGACATCCGCGACGGCGTGCACGGCGTGTCGCACTGGAGCCGGGTGTGGTTCCACGGGCGTCGCATCGCCGCGACGATGGACGTCAACCCGGCCGTGCTCGCGTGGTTCGCCTACCTGCACGACAGCCAGCGGCGCAACGATGGACACGATCCGCTGCACGGTGCTCGCGCGGCCGATTTCGCCACGCGTCTGCGGCGCGAGCGGGTGATCGTCGAACTCGACGCCACCGAATTCGAACACCTGTGCGAGGCGATGCGCCTGCACAGTGACGGCCACGTCGAAAGCGAGCCGTCGATCCGCGCCTGCTGGGACGCCGACCGGCTGGACCTCGGGCGCGTCGGCATTCGCCCGCTGCCGCGACTGCTGTGCACCGAGGCTGCACGCCATCCGCGCACCATCGGCGAGGCCTGCCGCATAGCCGAGGGACTGCCGCGGCGACGGGCCTGACTGGTGTTGCCCCTGCCGCACGACCCGCGGCGCCGCGCTACTCGTCCGCGAGTGCAGCCATCTCGCCGACCGTGACCGGCTTCACCGGCGGCCGGATGCGGTAGCTGCCCACCTGCTGCGGCGTGCGCCGCTGCTCGGCCGCGATCAGTTCGGTCACTGTCAGGCCGCACAGGCGCCCCTGGCAGGGCCCCATGCCGCAGCGGCTCATCGCCTTCATCTGGTTCGGTCCGGGTACGCCCTGCGCTGCCAGCGTGCGCAGTTCCCCGGCGCTGATCTCTTCGCAGCGACACACGATGGTGTCGTCCTGCGGCGGCACGCGCAGCGCGAGCGGCGGCCGATAGAGCTGATCGATGAACGGGCGGAAGCTCCAGTGCGCGCGCAGCCCGCGCCGCGCGGCGAGTGCAAGCCGATCGCGCTCGCGGGTATCGATACGCCGCTGCTGCCACGCGACCGACAGCGCGCCCAGTTCGCCCGCGCACAGCGCGGCCTCGGCACCACCGATGCCGGCGCTGTCGCCAGCGATCAGGACGCCGGCGATCGAGGTGTTGCCCCACACGTCCACGCTGGGCCGGAAGCACAGCTGGCGGGCGTCCCAGAACTGCTCGACCTGCAGCGACTGCCACAGGCTCGTATCGGGTACGACGCCCTGGTGCAGCAGCACGGTGTGCGCCGGCAGGGTGATCGTCCGGCCCCGGTACTCGAAGCTCAGCGCCTGCGCGCACGTGCTGCCCTGCACGCGCAGCGCGTGCGCTGCGGCGTACCGCGGCACTCCGGCGCGGCGCAGTGCGCCGATCAGTGACAGACCTTTTGCCAGATAGCCCGGAGCGAGTACCGCTGCGAACGCGTGCCGCAGCGCGCGTGCACGGTTGATCGGCGGCGCCGTCTCCACCACCGCGTCGGGACGCACCCCGGCGCGCAGCAGCTGCGCGGCGAGCAGCAGCGGCAACGGGCCCGCGCCGGCGATGACGAACGGCGCGCGCGGG